>JAUWOE010000279.1 GCA_030612265.1 Promethearchaeum sp. | reverse complement strand
TGCAAGGACCACAAGATGGATATTCAACTACACCACCCGCTTGAATAAAAATTTCAATAAATCCTTCGTGTAATGCTTGAAGGTAAATCTCCCGGGATGCAGGAATTATAATAAATTTCACTTTTGGTGGTACTTTATTACCCTTTACAATTTTCGCTGCAACACGTAAATCTTCCATTCTTCCGTTAGTGCATGATCCAAGAAAGGCTTCATCTATTTCAATGGTTCCTAATTCCTCTACGGGCACAACATTATCTGGGCTATAGGGTTTTGCGACTAAAGGAGGAATTTCGTTTATTTGATAAGTGGATTTTTTTTTATATTGAGCATCTTTTGTTGAAGAAATAATTTGATTGAATTCAGTATTGATTCTTTTTTCAGGTGATGGATGAGTTTTTACCCAATTATCTAGAATTTTATCAGCTTCGAAAACTCCACATTTAGCTCCCATTTCTACGCTCATATTTGCAATTGTCATACGGGCAGCTATTGAAAGATTTTCTAAACCGGGACCTCCAAATTCGAAAGCTTCATAAATTGCGCCATCTGTGCGAAAGTCTTTCAGCATTTGAAGAACAACATCTTTTCCCATGGTTTTTGAACTAAGTTTTCCTTTAAATTCAATTCTTTGAACTTCGGGAATTTTAAACCATAATTTTCCCAAAGAAAAGACAATTGACACGTCAGTAGCACCAATTCCCGTTCCAATACAGTTGAATGCCCCGTACGTAGTTGTATGAGAATCCGATCCAACTATTAGCATACCTGGGTGCGAAAAACCTTTTTCTGGTAGAACTTGATGACAAATACCTTGATTTTGTCCCATATTCCATTTAATATCAAAATCTTTAGCGAATTTATTTGCAATTTGATGCATTTTTGCAGCTTTTACATCAGGGGGAGGGACCCAATGATCAAGAATATAGAATACTTTTGATGGATCCCATATGCCATCTAATCCCAATTTACGAAATTCTGGAGAGATTCTACCACCTAGTTGCTCATGAACCATAACCAGATCTATATCGCATTCAACAAATTCTCCAGGTTCAAGGGATTTTTTATTACAATGCTTGGCGAAAATTTGATTACTTATCGACACTAATAAAAATTAATTTAAATCAATTATTAATTGATCCTAATAGTTGATTTATTTTTAATAAAACAATTTAAAAATTAAGGAAAGATTAAAAAATGCCAAATTTCGTACTTTTCGGAGCTCCCGGTGCAGGTAAAGGGACATTAGCAGGGAAAATAAAGAGTTTTAGCCCAGTTGTTCACATCTCTACAGGAGATTTATTTAGAGCCAATATTAAAGGAAATACACCAATCGGTAAAGAAGCTAAAAGTTTCATTGATTCAGGAAGATTAGTCCCAGATAGCGTTGTAATCGATATGGTTAAGGATAGAATTGCACAAGATGATGTAAAGCAAGATGGTTTTATGCTGGATGGATTTCCAAGAACATTGGATCAAGCAAAATCTCTATCTGATATTGCCAAATTGGATATTGTGGTAGTTATTGATATTCCAAAAGAAGATCTTAAAAAGCGTATTCTTGGTCGCTGGAGTTGCCCAAAATGCGGAAAAATATATAATATTTACAATGATGAGTTGAAGCCAAAAACAGAAGGTAAATGTGATGCTTGTCCAGATACAAATTTGACTCACCGTAGCGATGATAATGAAGAGACTTTTGAAAAGCGTTGGAACACTTATTTAAGCCAATCTGAAGAAGTTATTAATTATTACTCAGAAACTTCAGGCTTAGTTCAGAAAATTGATGGTAGAAAAACAATGTCCTATACGGAAGAAGAATTGAAACAAATATTAAAACTGTAAAATAAGCTTTCCAAAATTGCATGAGTTTTTTTTTTGTGCTTTTTTTTATTAACTAAGATGGTTACAAAGAAAATTTTATATTTTTATCATTCATTTTTTGGATTAAATTGCATTGTTTCCTTAATTGCTTCAATCTATGGAATTGCTGCACAAAAATTGATTTATTTATTAGATTTGATCTTAACTTTATCATTAATCGGAATGTATTTTTATTTTCTCTTCAAAAAAGAGGATTATTTAGGTCCTCTTACACAATTTTTTATATTTTATGGGTATTTTAATTTGCTGTTATTATGGGAATTTTGGGCGAATTGGCCAATTATAACCATATCTATAATAAATTTTATTGGTATAATCATCTATTATTTCATAAATAGTAGAAGAACTAAAAGAAAAAATAATTAAAAAATAAGATCATTCTATTTTATCAATCCAATTAAAAGTATCTTCGATGTCTCCATATTGTATTCCAATCAATTCATCATAAATTCGTTTTGCATTTGGACCAACCTTAAAATCATTTATTATATGTTCTTGATCTCGATATGATATGGAACCCACAGGTGCAATTATTGCAGCAGTCCCCATACCAAAGGTTTCAGTTAGAGACTTATTTTCAATTCTTTCAATTACTTCGTCAATAGATATCCGTCGTTCGCTTGCTTTAATACCTAATTTACCACAGATTTCTAAAACAGAATTTCTAGTAATTCCATGTAAAATTGTACCATCAAGTTCTGGAGTAATAACCTCATCATTTATTACAAAAGCAATATTCATTGCACCTACTTCTTCCACATATTTCATCTCAATCGAGTCTAACCATAAAGTTTGTGAAAATCCTTTCTTTTTTGCTTCAACCGCAGATTTGAGTGATGCTGCATAATTTCCAGCAGTTTTTGCTTCACCTGTTCCACCCTTAGCAGCTCTAACATATTTATCTTCAACCATTATTTTAATTGGATTAAAACCCTCTTTAAAATAAGGGCCTGATGGACTTAAAATTATAAATAAGAGGTATTTATCTGCTTTATGAAGTCCTAAGAAAGTTTCATGAGCTATCATACAAGGTCTAATATAAAGAGATGTGCCTTTTAATTTAGGGACCCAATCTTTTTCAAGTTTCAAGAACTCCTTTAAAGCGTCTACCATATAATCTACATCAACTGAAGGCATGCACATCCTATCTGCGGAACGATTCAAACGATTAAAATTGTCCTTTGGACGGAACAATCTAAGTCCATCTCTTGTATGATAACATTTCATACCCTCCCAAACTATTTGACCGTAATGAAGACAGGCTGCAGCTGGTTCTAACCCAAGTACTCCATATGGTTTAATCTCTGCTGGACCCCAACCCCCTTTATTCTTATCATATTGCATGATTAACATGTGATTGGAAAAAAAATTCCCAAATCCTAATTTTGAGTCATCCTTTGGAGGTTGTTTCGGATTTTGATTTTCAATTATTTTTATTTCCATGTTTAATCCCCTAAACTTTTTCTACCCATCCGAAATGGTCTTCAATAGTTCCTGACTGAATTCCTGTTATTTCATCAAATAATAGTTGACTTAAAGGTCCAACTTTATTATCATTTATGATGTATTCTTTATCTTGATAATAAATTGAACCAATTGGTGCAATTACTGCTGCAGTACCCATTCCAAATATCTCATTTAATATTCCATCCTTTAAAGCTTGAATGATTTCATCAATACTTATTTTTCGCTCCGTTATTTTTATACCCTTGTGTTTACAAATTTCAATTACTGAATTTCGAGTAATTCCAGGAAGTATTGCTCCATCGAGTTCAGGAGTAATTACATCTTTGTTAATAACGAACGAAACATTCATGGCTCCAATCTCTGAAGCATATTTCATTTCTTTTGCATCTAACCATAATACTTGTGAAAAACCCTTTTTTTCGGCTTCAGTTGATGCTTTTAATGAGGCTGCATAATTACCTCCTGTTTTAGCATCTCCAATGCCTCCTGGACATGCTCTAACATGGAATGTTTCAACCAATATTTTTACTGGTTTAAAACCATCTTTAAAATATGCTCCAACTGGACTTAAAATTATATAGAAAAGATATTCACTAGCGGCATGAACTCCAAGAAATGGTTGACTTGCAATCATTGTAGGTCGGATATATAGTGCAGTCCCTTTTTCTTTAGGAACCCATGCTTTTTCCAATTTAAGCAATTCTTTTAAAGCATTTATTACGTAATCAATATCAAGTTTTGGCATTACTATTTTTTCTGCTGAATTATTCATTCGCTTAAAATTCATATCCGGTCTATATAATGCTAAACTACCATCTTCATGAGCATAGCATTTCATGCCCTCAAAAATTTCTTGGCCATAATGTAAAACGCTGGCAGCTGGATCCAAACTTAAGTTCCCGTACGGAATAATCTTCGCAGGCCCCCATCCTCCTTGTGATTCTTTATATTCCATAATAAGCATATGATCTGTAAAATTCCTACCAAACCTTAGCTTAGAATAATCTTTTGGGATTTCTTTCAAATTTTTTGCTTTAGTTATTTCGATTTCCAATTAATTCACCTTCATTAAATTAGTAGTAAAAAGTCAGTCATTATAATTTCTGATGGATTATAATAAAATATTTCGCAAAAAAGCGAATATTGGGAAAGATGTGGGAAAAACTTAGT
>JAUWOE010000067.1 GCA_030612265.1 Promethearchaeum sp. | reverse complement strand
GTTTCAAGCGATTTGAATGGATTAGGCATTAATGAGATTATTTCGATTTGGTTGAATTTATTTAAAACCTTGGGCAATTCGGTAAATTTATTATGCCATATGCACAAATTCGATAAGTCTATTAATTTTTCAAAGGAATCTGGTAAAGTAGAAAGGTTATTAGATCCTAAATTAAAGGTTGAAAGGTTTCTTAAATTTCCAATCCACTCGGGAAGGGAAGATAGCTGATTTTTGGTAAAATCAAGAACTTCAAGATTTGTGAGAAATTGTATGGGGGGCGGAATCGATTCAAAATGACAATGATTTAAGTGAAGAGTTCTAAGATTTTTCAAATTCCCAATTGATTCGGGAAGAGATGTTAGTTTATTCGCCCCTAAATCAAGGACCTTGAGATTATCTAAATTCCCAATTGATTCGGGAACAGATGTGAATTGATTAATTTTAATGTGAAGAAAGTTAAGGTTTTTTAAATTTCCAATCGATTCGGGAAGGTATGTTAATTGGTTTCCTCCAATCGTAAGGTTTGTAAGGTTTTTTAGATCTCCAATCCATTCTGGGATTGATCTTAGCTGATTCGATCCCAAATTAAGTTTGGTTAGATTTTTTAGTTTTCCAATCGATTCGGGTAGTTTGGTGAGATTACAACTACTTAGATTAAGAGAATTTAGGTTTTTCAAATTTCCAATCGATTTGGGTAATGTGTTAAAGATGTCAAATTCAAATTTTATATGTGTTTTATTTTGTCAAATTTCCTAAACCTAAAGAAAAATTCAATTGTAATTTAATCCTTTTTTTATGTAATGAAATCAGTTTTAGTTCAGTTTCGATCTTACGTTAATGTTGTATGGGGAACAAAGGTTCAAAACCGAGAAGCATTTGCATATATGCGAGGATTCCCGGCCACATTTTTCCTAACCGAGAGAAGAGCTATCGTTGTTGGAGAATTTCTAGAAAAAGAAGGTTGGTTTAAGAAGAAGAAACATCACCGAGTTATTTATGAAGCGGGATTACAACATTTAAAAGATTTTAAGATAAATATTATTCCAGAAAAGAAAATATTCACAGGATACATTTCTTTCCATCCTCATAATCAAATGGGAGAGGGAGCCATTATTCAATTTCTAAAGATGCGCCCAGAAATTGGAGAAATAATTAAAAAACATTTATCACAACTTAATATTAAGCACCCTGTTGAAGATTCTGGAGTTGTTATGTTTGATTCCCAAGCACCACCGCTTCAAGAATGGTTGAATGAAAGATTGGGAATAAAAATGAAGTATAATCTAACTTTACCAAAAAAGAAAAAGAAAAAATTCTTATTTTTCTAGCGAAATTCTCCCTATTACAGGAATTGACTATACTGGATGAATGTAATGCATATCAATAAGCCCTCCACAGATGGTAAGCAATCTTTTTAGAAGTATACCCAACATTCAAGTAATAATTAAAAAGTTGAATTGGATAATAATATCATATATATGAGAAAAAAAAAAATTCAGCAATTATTAAATTTCGCACGTAATCTGATTGAAGAAGAAAAAATTTCAGAGGCTTTGGAGTTTTTAAATTCATTAAAGCCTGTAGACAAATATACTGATCAGCAGAAGGCGGTATTTTATACTCGCAATAGTGAAATTCACCGTATGTTAGGTGATTTCCCGAAAGCATATGAAACTGCTGAAAGAGCGATGCAATTTGCTAACAAAATCGAAAGAGGTATAGATGTTGTTGATACTTTCCTTAATATGGCACGTATCATACATTTTATGGGAAAAAATAGGGAATGTTCGAATTTATTGAAAGAAAGCTTTGAAATCCTTAAAAATTTAACCCAGATTTCTGATAAAGATCGTCAACGGAGATTGGGATTATATTATTTTTACAAAGCCAATAATTTCGTTAAATTCGGGGATATTAAGAAATGTAATGAATATGAAAAGGTTTCAATAGATCTTCTAGAAAAATGGGGTCCACAAGCTATGCTTGCTCGAATATATGCTGGATATGGCCTCGGACTCATCCATGTCGGAGAATTTAATAAAGCACTTAATTTTATGTCCAAATCTCAAAAAATATGTGAAAATAAAGAGTCTCCTCAATATAGAATGCCCAAATTGTTGTATCTTTTTGGAACTGGTGTTATATATTACAATAAAGGTGAGTCTCAAAAAGCTTTGGAATATATTAAGAAAGGAACATCTTTGTCTGGAAAATATAGAAAACCTATGTTTAGACACATGGGATTAAACGCTTTAGGAAGACTCTATTATGAAATAGGAGAATGGGACCAAGCGATTAAATATTATAAAGAAGCTATAACCCTAGCTGAGAATTTTGAACCTGGGAAGGTATATCAATTAAGCAATCTTCATAATTTATACATAAGTATGGGTGATGTGTGTTCTGCTCCACAAATATTTCAAAAAATTGAACAATATAGAGACAAAGAAAAAGATAATCCATGGTTTAATCTATTTTATCGGTTTAATCAAGCACTTTTACTGAAAAAGAGCAAAAGAACCCGAGATTTGGGTGCTGCTCAAGAGATTTTTAAAACTATTATTAACGAAGAAGTTATTTCTTTAGAACTCACTCAAATAGCGCTTCTTAATTTATGTGAAATGCTTTTAGATGAATTTAAAGACACTAAAAATGTTGAAGCACTTGAGGAATTTTCCCTTTTATTAGAACGTCTGCGGAAAATTGCTAAGAAACGGTTTTCCTATAAAATATTGGCTGAAACTTATTTATTAGATGCTAAACTAAGTATGATTAAATTCGATTTTAAAAAAGCCCGTCAATCTTTAACACAAGCACAACAAATTGCCGAGAAATACGGATTAAAGTGGCTTGCTATCAAAATTTCTAATGAACATGATAAACTCCTTCAAAATCTTGAAGTTTGGGAACAAATGAAAAAAGAAAATGTTTCAATTAATGAACGATTAGAAAAATTAGAGATAAACGATCAAATTTCAACTATGCTAAAAAGGAAACCGGTAGAAATCCCAGAAACTTCGCCTGAATCTCCAATTGTTTTGTTAATAATGGCAAATTCTGGAATTCCGCTCTATACTAAGATTTTTAACAAGGAATGGAAATTTAATGAAGAACTTTTCAGCGGTTTTCTTTCAGCGTTCAATAGTTTCAGCGATGAAATCTTTTCGGAAGGTTTAGATAGGGCAAATTTTGGTAAATATACCATTCTTATGACAGGAATGACTCCATTCATGAGCTGTTATGTTTTTGAGGGACAATCATTTCAAGCAAAAAAGAAATTTTCAAAATTTAATGAAACTCTTCATGAAACAGAGCAAATTTGGAAAAAATTAACCTCTTCTATTCGTACAGGTCAAGTTATAAAAGACAATGATAGTGGAGGGCTTGGAAATTTAGTAAAGTCCATTTTTAATAACAAATCGATACCAATTTCTTTATGATCATGATATAAATCCTTAACTAAATGATTGAGTTATTTGAGTTAAAGAATCAAATAAAATAAGAGAAAATATCTTTATTTTATTCTTCTTCTAAAGGAATTCTTCCAATCACCAGAATTGACTTAATTTCATAAGGATTTATTGTAAATTTTATTTTCCCTTCACTAAATTCAACATCCAAGTTAACTATTCCATTATCTTTAATGCGTTCTAATAAATCTACTTCCAAGATCTTTTTTATATTTAATTTTTGACTAACAGAAATCTCACAATTGGTTTGTATTCCACTAAATTCAACACACCTAATGATAAATGCAAGTTCAGACATACCCGGATTATAAAACCAATCAGGAGCATCCCGCATAAATTCTTCAATTTCTTTTATTGTTGTGATAAAAACATTAGGTTGATCTATTTGGAAAAACGATATTGATTCATATACTGCGTTAGTAGGAACTAAAACCATAGGAACATTATATTCAATGGCACTTTTTAATATTTCAAGTTTATCTTTGGATTCTGAATAAAATTCAACAGCCCAAGGTATTCTATGAAAACCTTTATCGTTGTATTTCGAACGATATTCAAAATCTTCATCTAATATGGCAAATGACTTATCTGGATCTGGTAATTTAGTCGAATTTAGTAATGCTAATTCTTTACTTCCATTTTGAAGAGTTAAACAGTATTTTGTTTGTGAATAAACTGCCAATCCAATAAAATTCCCAAACTTTTGATTTCTATTCTCCCAAAAAACAAACTGTTGGAAGGGTAAGTTCTTTCTTTCTTTTTTTTCCATTTCTTCTGAATTATCAATCTGAATTTCTTTCTTATCAATAAAATATTGGCTACCTAGAGAGATTTTTGAAGAGTGAATCTGTGTTCCTATGTTAAGATTAAGAGTTTTCATTTTTTCTGCCCATTCCACTAGTGTCTCACCATAAATCATAGGAGATTCATGGTAGAAACAATAACGAGTATGAATAATTGATTTATTTTTAGTTGGATTGTATTTCACAAGCAGAGTATATCTTATAGGACCTGATTCTTCCACAATGATTTCGTGCAATTCTGGAAATGTTATTGGATCATAATTAGAACTACCATCTTGATAGAATTTATAACCAATCCCTTCTTCGTTTATTATATTTGAAGATGAATTGTCACTACTTATATGAATAATATTACCGTTTAACTTAGAAACTTTGGCAGTATACCACATATTTGAAAAGATATAGAAATCCTCTGTTTCTTTTAGTTGTGATATAAAATTTTTTTGTTTAGAAGGAGATTTGAGAAATGATATGTTTCCAATTCCAAAGGATCCAATTTTTGAATTATTCGGTAGATAAATTAACAATTTTTTTTTAGGAAAACTTTCATAGCGTTGTAATGTTTCAGGTTCATCTTGTTTTTGAATATTAATATTGATTTCTGCCAATTCATTAGCTAGTTTGTTAAAAATTTTTAAATAATCAGTACCAGGAACCGAATTTAAACCTAAATGGATCTCTCTATTATCAACATAAGGAGAAAATGCAACTTTTTGAACTATTAGTGGTGCTCCATCTTGATCAAATGCATGATTAAAATTCGGGTCAAGAACTGTTATGTAACCACCCCTTTTCCAACAAGAGGGATTGAAAATTGAAAAGAATTCATTTTTTAAAGTGCTCTTTAAAGTATGTGCAATAGTCATTAAAGAATTTTCCTGGGAACTAGCAACATGATGAAATATTGAATTATATTCATTAGCAGCATCCCTATATACTTCACAAATGGATTTTCCCTCAATAGTTTTAACTGCTTGAAAAAGTAAAATCCTTTTCCAATTTAAACTGAATTCATCTTGAAAATGAGAACCACCTAATAAACCGGATATTACAGATAATATTTCGGATTGATACAAAAGGATTTCAGCGGTATGATTGTTTTCTTTTACCATTCCTACTGAAGTAAGTGAATTATCTAAATTTTTAAACGATATGTTATCCGGCCAAATGGGTAATTTCGATTCATTATTTTTTAACTCTGAAAAAAACTTAGTTGTGGACTGATTTTTGGTATATCCCATTTCTTCCCATACCATTTTTTCTACAATTTTCAGAGGATCCACACCTAAATCCTTGTCTTCTCCCCCATATGGCTTTAAAAATAAAGGAATTATATCATCAGATAATTGAGGTAATAATTTATCTAATTTACCAGTTACCATAGAGTAGGTCGTCATTATTTGACTTTTATCAAGAGACTCCCAAATAAAATGCAGGAATGGAAAATTTTTCACTTTGAGATTTAAAACTGTGTTATTAAGATAGAGAAATTCTGAACCACTTTTCTTTAATATTTGCGGTAGTGAACTTTCAAGTGAAAAAATATTATTAAACCATGATATTTTTGCAATTCGATAAAAATTTTTAGCATAAAAACGTTGTCCCATCAATCTTTGTCTAATTAAACTTTCACCACTAGGCAGAATTAAATTCATTTCAACCCATTCACCCCCAATAAGTTCCCAAGATTCTTCATCTACTAAATTTTGGATTTTGTTGAATAATTCTGGATATGCTTCATAAATCATCTCATAAAATATAGGCGAATTTATTGTAAAGACAAAATTTGGATATAATCTAGATTGAATTTGATGAACCGCGCGTGCAAATGTCGGTTCTATTATTTTATCAAGAATATCAGAGTCTCTCCATAAATAAGCAGGATTTATAGAGGCATTTCCGACATGGGTGATTTTTAATTGAGGACTTTCATCCGGATTTAATGGGATGGATGATGTTTTAATTATGTTTTTTATTTTTTTTGAGGATTTAAGATACCTTAGTTTGTTTTTTTCGGGTAATTTTTTTTTTTCCCAGTCAACCATGAAATGTGATAAGAATTTTAGTATTTTAAATAAATCACCATCCTATTCTCATTAAAAAATGCTAAAAATAACTTTCAAATATTATCTTATCAAAATCAACAGTGATTATAATGTCAACCACAGAAGCAGTAAAAACCACCCAACTATTAGAAAATCTTTATGGAGAATATTATCGCCCACTGAATTGGGAATACGGAAAAAAATCTCGAAATTTCTTTGCTAAAATAAAAAAAGGTACGAAATCACTATTTGATAGAGTCTTTTTAAAATCTTATATTATAGATGAGCAGATTTGTTTTAAAAAAAAAGATTTTATCGAGGGTGAAATTATTGAGCAAAAAAGTGTATATATAAAAGGAACCAAACAAGAAGCAACATTTCACGGATTTTTCATTATTCATAATAACGCGGGAGGTATTTATGGTGAAACCATTAGCCAAAAGGATACATTGGAATATTTTGAATGTAAAGAAAAATTCCCAGAAATTCAAGAAAGTGTAAAGACCAAACTTCGTTTAAAATTAGGTGATGTTATTAGAAAATTATCCCAAAAATACGGTGATCAATTAATTGTTGAAGTTCTTGCAGATATAATGGAAGAATATTTTCCAGACACCTAAATTGTCGAATTTTATCGCTACTTCCACTTCTGAACTTTTTTTAGTGATTAAAAATAAATATTATCAATGGCTGACTTAAAACGTATAGTTTTATCAGACTCTTTTTGGAAATTTCGTTTCGGAATCACAGACAAATCTGAGGATCCCGGAATCACAGAAAAATGGTTCGAGACGGGCATCCCAAATGAAAAACTGTTAAAGGTTTATGTTCCGAGCGTTTGGAATCTTTACAATAATCGAAGAAAATTCAATCATTTTGGAACAGGATGGTACGAAGTTGATTTTTACCTACCCCTTGCATGGAGTTCTGGCGAAAAAAAAGTCACCTTGGTTTTTAATGGATCTAATTATAAAACAACGGTTTGGTTAAACGGAAAGAAAGTTGGCGTTCATGAAGGTGGTTATACGAAATTTTGGTTTGAAATTCAAAAATTCGTTACATTTGGAGCCGATAACAAGTTGATAATCCAGGTAGGTAATAGATACATGGAAAACCGATTGCCATGGTTCTATCCTGTAGAGTGGATGAATTATGGGGGCATTTATCGACCGGTTTATTTAAAACTTACATCGCAAGTGTGTTTTTATGATATAAAAATATCAAACCAGATCGAATTCCCGAATCCATTAGGTGAAGAATATAAAGATAATAAAACAATATTAAAAGTACGGGCCAATATAAGAAATTTTAACCAAAACCGACCGAAATTCGAAGGAAATGTAGTACTAACACTCAAAAACGGTGTTGAATTGGAAATTACCGAAATACCATTTAACCTATCTGAATCTGGAAACGGATTTTTTGACTTAGAGTTTCCACTAAATAGTCCTCACTTATGGTCTCCCGATGATCCTCATTTGCATGTGCTAACTTTTCAATTATTAGACAAGAATCGGCGTGAAATTGATAGAGAAGTGATAAAATGGGGTATTAGGGATATAAAAATCGTAGGAAACAATTTTTATCTAAATAATTCCAAAATATATTTACGCGGTATAAATAGACATGAAGATCATCCAGATGTTGGCTCATCGATGAATCCTCGGTTGATTTATAACGATTTAAACATAATGAAAGAAGCCCATATTAATTGTATTCGGACTTCACACTACCCTCCATATGAATCTTTACTTTCTTTGGCAGATGAAATGGGATTTTTGGTTTTTGAAGAAGCCCCGATAAGAAAACTTGGAAAAGAGCAATATAATTCTAATTATTTAGTAAACGCGCAGCAGCAAATATGGGAGATGATTCATAGGGATAAAAATCATTGTTCCGTAATTGCTTGGAGCATTTCAAGCGATTGTGATACATCAATACCTGAAGGTCGCGATTTTATGCAAACCTTATTAGAAATTTCTCGCGTGTTAGATCCATTTCGTTTTCATACCCTTGTTCCTTCTGACATAATAAATGATTTAACAATGGATTTAGTGGATTTCCTCTGTATTAATATATATATGGGAAGGAAAAGTGAACATAATGCGAAATTAAGTGAGATTGCAGGAAAGTTTGATAATATATGGAAAATTATAAAAGAAAATCCAAAATATAAAAATGAAAAACCATTTATCATTTCTGAATTCGGCTGTGGGGCAATAGCAGGATTTAAATCATTTGAATTTGCTCGTTGGAGCGAAAATTACCAGTATGTCTTTCTTCAAACCTATATAAATACGATAATTAAAAGAGATTTTATCGGTGGTGCGTTTATATCGACATTTCAAGATTATAGATGTTCACCCAGAAGTGGATTTTTCGAACATCCTAAGGAGTATAATAATAGTGGTATAGTAGATATGCATAGAAACCCGAAGATCGCCTATTATATGGTTCAAGAATTATATAAATTATGGAAGGAAGGGGAAAACCCACAAGATCGCCTATTAGATGGTTCAACAGTTATTTAAAAATTCAAAGAAAAAACAATTTTTCAAATAACTATAAAATACTATGGAAAATTTTTTTAGAAAGTGTGTACTTTTTTCCTTAAATTTCTTTTAATTTTATCTTATTTTTCACAAGAAAATTATAAAATATTTAAGAACCATAAGTTTAAACGCTAAAGAGGTCGTTAATAATGCCCAGAAAAACCAAAGCTCAGATAAAAGAAGAAACAAAAAAAGAAGTTGAAGAAATTCTTAACCAAGTTAAAAGTTTGTTATTCCGAATTGATGGAGATCTTGGGGTTCCAAGAAACATTCGTAAAACCGCGCAAGAATCAATTGATTCCATAGATAGTTTAGACGATCAAGAAAATTCACCTGCAATTGTCGCAAGCACATCGGTTTCATTACTTGAAGACATAATTCAAGATTTAAACTGCCCGGCTCACACCAGAACTGCAATTTATCAAATACTTTCGTTATTAGAACAAGTTAGAGATTATTAAAAGCCTATTTGATTAATATTCATAACCAGGTGAATAAAAAGCGCCTTCTGGTGGTTTTTTCTTATCATCTTCATCTGTATATTTCTCTTTAAATGATTCTTCTTTAGTTTTCTCCCTTTTTTGCGCACCCATTATATGCTTATAATATTTTCGACCTTGGTGTAAATAATAGATGCTTTTAATATCCCGGATGGAAATATAGCCCCAAAATGCAAATGGGATAATAATTACGAGGATACTATACCAAGTGAAAGTGAACATTTGAAAGAAATACATTGAAAGAAAGTAAATTGAAGTTATGAGACTTATGGCGAAAAGTATCATCCTGCGTTTCGAGGTTGATTCAAAAGTACCTCGTTCGAGTCCGGCATAACATGTGCAACAAATAACCGGCAAATTAACATCATGTTGGTCTTTATATAATTCGGACATAATTATTGAGAAAGGACGGTCGATTTTCATGCCGCACAAAAGACATTTTATATTTTGCTTAACGCGATCTTCTTCAATTTTATCGATCTCATTTCTTGGAAAATAACAATCGTTCTTCTTATAATGGTCACAATGTTTGCAGTTAAGCATCTTTTCAAATTCTCGAGGATATTGCTTTTTTAATCCTATAATTTTTTCATAATTAGTTTGCTTAATGCAGTAAGGGATACCGTCTTCATCAATTGTAAATTCTGGCATTACAATGTTGTTTTCATTGTAATCTGAAGAATGCTCAATTTGTTTGGATGATGAAGATTTAATATCATCTTTATAATGGACCATATATAATTTACGCCTAATAGTCTTTATCTATATAAAATAAGGTAAAAAAAGTATTTATTCTTTAGTGATATTAAAAATAAAAGAAACAAAGAAACAAAGAAATTACAATTTATTTAATTATTGCTCCGTTTTTTACGTTATCGACGGGTCTAAGAAGTGCTACTCCTTTTTTCTTCAAGTCTACGGCTAAGAGCATCCCATTTGATTTAATTTTTTTAATTGTTTTCGGCTTTAAATTTGTTAACACAACAACTTGAGTCCCTATTATTTCATCAGGAGAATAATTTTTCCCAATTCCTGCAACAATCGTTCTTTTTTCAGTTTCACCGATATCGACCATTAATTTAATCAGACTTTTTGTATCTGGGACTAATTCTGCATCGATAATAGTTCCAATGCGGAAATTAAGCTTTTGAAAATCTGCATAATCAATCTCAGGTTTTTCTTCTTTTTCAGCAAGTTTTTTCTCACTACCTTCAGATTTTCCATGCATTTTTGCTAATTTCTTTTGTAATTCTTTAACATCAATTTTTTGAAATAGTGGTTTTGGTTTTAGAATTGATTGATTTGCAGGAACCATCAATTTTGATGCAGAATCCCAAAGACCTCTGGATAATTTTTCAGAACTGCCAATATTCTTCAAAATTTGCTCGGAAATATTTGGAATGAATGGCTCGAGTAATATTCCAATTGTTCTAACTAATTGTATTGCATAATAAAAGGTGTAACCAGCTTTTTCTTTATTTTCTTTAATCATTTTCCATGGAGCCTTGTTATTGATATATATATTACCTTTACGCGATATTGAAATAATTTCATTTAAGGCTTCTTTTAGTTTAAATCGTTCAAACAAATCTCCAACTCTTTTTGAAGAAGATTTAATTGTTTTTATGAGTTCTTTATCCTCTTCGTCAATTTCTTCATCAGAAGGTGCATTAGGAACTTTACCATCATAATTTTTCTCTATAAATGAAAGAGTTCGGTGAATGAAATTTCCAATGATATCATTTAATTCAAGAATATCTTTCTCGAATTGTGACCAAAGAAAATTTGAATCTTGCTTTTCTGGTCGATTTCGCAGCAAAGAATAACGCCAATATTCAACGGGAGCTAATTCTAGTGCATCATCAATCCATATACCAACCCCTCTTGATTTGGAGAATTTATCATTTTCATAATTAAGAAATTCTGTAGAACTAACATTAAAAGGCAATGTATATTGCTCATTTTTTGGTAAGTTTTTATTATAGGCAACCAAAAGTCCAGGAAATATAATTAAATGAAAAATAATATTATCTTTTCCAATGAAATATACTGATCTGGTCTTAGGATCGTTCCAAAAATACGAAAACTTCTTAGGATCCTTTTTAATTTTCTCCGCCCACTCTTTAACAGCAGAAATATATCCCAATACCGCTTCAAACCATACATATACAGTTTTTCCTTTCGCTCCTTCAAATGGAGCAGGAATTCCCCAATCTAAATCACGTGTAATTGAACGACTAGGTAAGCCTTCCTTTAAGAAATTTAATGATGCTGAACGGGCATTTGGAGGGAGATGTTCATTATTTACAACAAAATCATGGATTTCTTTTTCGGTTTTACTAAAATCCAGATACCAGTGTCTGGTTTTTTTCTTAATAGGTGTTTTTTTACATTGTTTACAGTGAGGATTAATTAATTCTTCTGGTTCGAGTAATTTACCGCATTCGTCGCATTGATCTCCTCTTGCAAATTCAGAATTACAGTGAGGGCAGGTTCCCTCTACATACCTATCTGGTAAAAATAGTTTATCATGCTCACAATAGAACATTTCTTCTTGTTTTGAAGATACATAACCATTTTTATCAACTTGTCTATAAAAGTCTTGAATGAACTTAATGTGAGTCGGATTGTGCGTTTGAGTATAATTATCGTACGAAATCAACCACTTTTTGAATAATTCTTTGATAATGGCATGATTTTTAGAAGCAAGTTCCTCTGGAGAAATTCTTTGTTCTAGAGCAGCTATACTAACCGGAGTTCCATGGGCATCGCTACCAGACACATATAGTACCTCATCGCCCTTAGAACGGATATAACGCGCAAAAACATCGCCTGAAAGAACGCTGCCTATCATATTTCCTAAATGGGGCATAGAAGACACATATGGCCATGCAGAGGTAACGATGAATTTCCGTTTGTTTTTAACCATAGATTTTATAATTATTTAGGAAAAGAAAAAATTTGTTATTTTTCTTTTAACTTCTCCAAATCCAGAGTTTTAAGCCAATTCATGGTTTTTTCCATACCAACTTTAAAGGAAATCTTTGGAACCCATCCCAATTCTCTTTCAACTTTTTCAATTGAAAAATCTAATCTTGAACCTAAATTTGTGACGGTATAGGTAGTTAGAAGTGGTCTTGTCTTTTTCTTAGTTAATCTCCACCACTTCTCCAAAATCCAACCTGCAATTTTTGCTAAAAAGTAAGGGATGTGGGTTTTTATAGGAGGAACACCCAATGTCTCAGCAATTTGTTTGCAAAATTCTTGAAATGTAACCATTTCTCCATCATGAACAAGATATCCATTTCCAATGGCGCGCTCATCTTCGGATATAAGCATTAGGAGATCAACAAGATTATCAATATAATTTGGCCATACATGGACATCTTTTCTCCAAAAAATAAGTTCTTTTTTGACAATAGAATCTGCTACTAAAGGAACAAATGTTTTATCGCCAATTCCAAAGACCCAACATGCATACACCATAGTAATAGGCAATTTATTTTCCCGATAATACTTCCAAGCAATTTCTTCTGCTTCAATTTTAGTATCTGGGTAGGGCTCTCCCCATTTTTTTAACGGAAAAGTTTCGTCAATAACAACATCTTCAATTGGTCCGAAAACATCGTTCGTTGACATATATACTAACCGTTTAACTCGGGCTTTTAGGGCTGCCTTACAAATATTTTCCATTCCCGTTATATTTACATCAACATAGAGTTGGTATGGCGCAAAATCAGTTACAATTCCAGCACAATGGAAAATAATATCCACACCCTCACAAGATTTTTCTACATCAGAATAATTCGAGATATCCCCGATTACTATTTCAACACCCTTCTCACGCAGCAGATTTTCACCAGGATCCTCTTTTAACACCAATGCTCTAATTTTATTTCCTTTACTGATATTTTCATCAACCATACTCCCCCCAATAAAGCCCGTTGCGCCTGTTATAAGAATTTTCATTTTTATCATTTAAACTATTAGTCCACCGCAATTTAAACATTTTTTATCAATTTTATACATTTCTTCAAGGCATTTCTTATGAAAGTAAGCTTTGCAATTACTACATTGAAAAACATTTTGTGAATGAGGGGCCCTAATGGGATTAAAGCATTTTAGGCAGTCTTGGGTTTTCTGCTTGAGTTTTTCAGGTTTAATAGTGATCATTTTAACGTATAATTTTTTAGATACCAATGATTCTTTTTTTTTGGTATTGATATTAAGCCCATTTAAAATTGCAACTGGAATTTTTAGAAGAGAATAACAATATGGGCATCTGAATAAGTTCTTATGTTCTGATGATTTTAGAGCCCATAAACCTGCACAGTGAAGATGCATGGGTGTCCCGCAATGAGAGCACAATCTTCCAGTGTTATAAAGTGAATATTTTTTTATAGGGGAAATTTTACTGGAACATATCTGACAGTGTATTTTATTTGATTTTTTCTTGAATTTGATTAATTCTTCAGATGAAGGATTTCTCAAACTCAGGGCAATTTCTTCCATAAAATCGTGTTTTTTTTTCTTTTGTTCGATTAATTCTGAGAAGTTTTGAGCCTTATTTTTCTCTTTCTTATCTAAAGATGCAAGATTTTTCATTCCATCTAAAAATGCTTGCTTAGTGTTAAAATGTTGAAACTTAAAATGATGATTTTCAACAATAATTTTTTTTTCCTGCGAAAAAGTAATGATATTTAATGAAATCTTTAATCCCATAATTTTATCTTGGTTTTTTTCCGAAATTTCAATATTATCATTATCAGAAATTAACAATATACAATTTTTAAATCCAGAAATGTTTTGGATTTGTTGTGCAAGAATATCAATTGCTTTGCTCAAAGCATTATCCATAATAAATGAGGACCCTTCTGGGATGTATTGTTTCTTGAATTTTTTCTTTGAAATTAATCTAATTAAAGAAATTAAAGAAGGGATATCATCTGTAAACTCAGAAATAATAGAAACTTTTGTACTAAATATGATTATTGATGCCCTAATTTTTTGGAATGCTTTATATTTATTTTCAAAAAAGAGTTTTAGCCCACTCAGTGCAGTTTGGAATCTATTCGGTTGAAAATCTTCATTACTCATGGATTTTGTGCAATCTAATAAAATTACCCAATTTTCAAGCTTTTCTTCCATCATAATATCTTTAAATTCCTAATAAAAAAATCATTCTTATAGAATACTTTCTAAACATAAATCTACACCAAAATTTTCTTTAATCGGATAAATATAGAGTTTCTAAGAAAAATAAGAAAAATAAGTAAAATAAGAAAGATAAGTAAAAACACATAAATATTTGGTTTTTCTTATTTTATTTATGACCAATATCACATTTAGTATTAGCAAAGATTTACATCAAAAAATCCGTAGTCATCCTGAAATCAAATGGTCAGAAATTGTTAGGAGATCGATCAGAGAATATCTATTAAAAATTGAAGAGAGGAAGCAGATGACAACAGATCAATTAAAGATGGTTTTAGGCCAGGATACACTTGATATTATCGAAAATTTAGATACAGAAACTGAAACTAAATTTGATGAAAAAATGAAACAAATGGAACAAGAACGGCTGGAAACTTTGCAAAAACTGGAAGGAAATAATTGATAATAATGTGGTTATTAGATACAAATGCACTTATCGTCTGTATTAAAAAGAGGAATAAAGATCTATTCAAATTGAACTACTCCTATACAACTATTTTTAGTTTAATTGAATATCCCATAGCAATTAATCAAGTATCTCTTACTTATTTTTATCCAAATTTCAATACATACAATAAAAGTATTGAATATACATCCAAATTAAGAAAAATAGGAACTCCAATTCCAGCTATCGACATTTTAATTGGATCAATAACATTGGAGCAAAATATGAACTTGGTATCAAATGACAAACATTTCACTCTATTTCTAAATGTTGAACCCCAATTACAAATAATTGATGTAAATGATTATATTCAAAATATTTTGGATATTGAATAATTTTATTCATTCTATTCATTTTATTCATTTTATTCATTTGCATAAATCTAATCAGTAGAAATTTATAATAGTGAAGAACTATTCAAGATTTTATTAATTGTAATCAAAATTATTCCAATTATTTCAAAATATTTTCAAAATTTTTATTTTTAAGTAAATACACAATTTTCCCAGATAGATCTTTATTTTTTCCACCAATTTTGATATCCCCGAGCAAGGAAATTATAAGATTTTATTTTCTGAATCAATAATTTTTGTCGACAGAATTTCCGATCCATTGAATTTGGATGATAAATTTAACCCAAATCTCCAAAACCTTTAAAAAGACAAATTACTATATATTAATTAGATTGTAGTCTTTTTAGAAATTTATTTCGAAAAATTATACAGAAAGTTACAATTTTATATAAAAAATTTATATTCTAAGCGGAGAATGAAAAATCATGGCAAAGAAAAGAAGAGCGTTTGCATGGTCCCCACTAAGGGCCTTAATGAAGAAATCGGGTGCACAAATTGTCAGCCGAGATGCTGTTGAAGCTTTATTGAATTATTTAGAAAATCGCAGCAAGAAATTAACCACAATGGGATTGAATTTTGCTAAGCACTCAAAACGAAAGAAGATCTCCAAAGGCGATATGGGTTTGGCAATTGAGTATTATTAAGCGTTTCAATTATACAAATTGATTAATTATATTAATCCATTAATTTTTTTTCTTTTCTACTTCATCTTAATCTATATAATTAGATATCAGTTATTTTGCTGTAATCTAAATTAATTACAATTCAGGATAATTATATTTAGCAATTATTTGTAAAGCTAATTTCTCAAATAGTTCACCAATCCCTTCTCCTGTATTGGTGTTTATTTCAGCATAACTTATACGAGAATCTTCAGTAAACTCTTTTATTATATCTCTTTCCAATTCAATTTCATCTACGATTCCTTTTTTATCGCCGACTAAAAAGATCCGAGCATTACGAGCATAAGATATATATTTTTTAGCTCTGTCAAAACTATTCATGTTTGTTAGATCGAAAGGAATAATACACCGTCACTTAAAAATTGACCAAATCTGGACAATTGGAGATCTGTAACGGAAGATCAGTAGCATTCCATATAGAAATGCCGGTGGTTTTAAAAAAATTCATATTAATAACCGAATCAATGGTCGCATCCACACATTCCGAGCAGCATTAAGATTGGCATCAATCTCGAACATATGATGAGAAAAACGGACAATTTCTGAGCCTAAAATG
>JAUWOE010000097.1 GCA_030612265.1 Promethearchaeum sp. | reverse complement strand
TAGGTTAGATTTGTATCTTGTGGGCAAGAATACATCATAGAAAAGACTGAAGAGTGGTGGAAAAAAGCAAAAAGCTACGATTTGTGTCGAAGCTACGGGATTTGCAGTTTTTTGATCTTAACATGGATCGGAATTACCAATATATGATTTAATTTTTAATTTTTAGAACACATATTTTTAGATTTGAATTATTTTAGCTGCTCTGAAGTCAGTAGAACTCCTTTTCTTCTCCCAATTAATATAGCAGCGTTCTCGTGCTTTGAAAGTAAGGATGATGAACCATTTCCCTTATAGTTTGAAGAACCGTATTCATCTACTAAAAGATATTGGATATTATTATCATATGTTTGAATTTTAAAAAGCTCATCTAAAAAATAACGAGTTATTTTGGAATTTCCATTACCCAATTTTACAATTTTTTGATGATGTTGAAAAGTCGAAAATGCAGTTTGGATGAAGTTTAAAAGATGGTTAATATTATAAAAATCTCGACTATAAATGAACCCATCATCTAAAAATATTGCAATTCCACTAGTTTTTGAACCTGGGTCAATTGCAATTATGAGATCATTAAAATCATTTATGAATTTAAGTTTTTGTTTTGTCAAAAGGACAATTTCATCAAGAGATTGGCCAGAAGTGATTTTAAGCATAGTTATATGATTGGGGATAGTAGGATTATATTTATCCAAATCTTCTTTAGTAGTTATTAAAACTCGGAATTTAGGATTAATTTGCTCAAATGAATCAATAGCATTAAAATTAATAGATTCTTCTTTTAATTTCTTAGTTAATTTATAAAATAAGCGTGCTTTATTAGTATAAATACATAAATCTGACATCTAATTATAAATATAACTTAAGGGTTTAAAAAAAAAATGAATGAGGAAATTAAAAATAACATTGATCAATCAGGAAAAATTCCAAAGATTTCGTTTCTTAATTGGGGCGATTTCATATCTAAATTTTTCCAAAACCCATCAATTTCTATGATATGGGGAGATATAGGTGTTGGAAAATCTACCTTTGCTTTACAACTGTCCCTTGAAATCCTAAAACGTGATTTGAAAGTATTTTACCTATATACAAAATTTAGCCCCATTGATCTATTATTAAAAAGAGTTTTAAAAGAAGAAATCGATCTTTCCGATTCTAACTTTCTTTTCTGGCATTCACCATCATTCTATAGACAAAAAGAGATTGTATTAGAATGGTCTTTACAAATACAACAACTTTTAGAATCTTTTAAGCAAAATAAGGTAGGATTAATAATAGTAGATGAAATTGCGAGCTTATATTTACTTGAATTGGGAAAAGAATTGAAAAATGCCCAACTTAATCAAGATTTAACTTTAATATTGGCGACTCTAAAAAAAATTCAAACAGAATATCAAATTCCTGTGGTTTTACTTAATACTTTCTCAATAAAACAAAATGAAAAAAATATTTCTCGAGTAGTTCCTCATGGGGGAAAGATAATAGATTATTGGACTTCTTTTGAAGTAAAAATTGACAGAACACCTCAAATTTCAAGAATGACATTTTCAATTACTAAAAATAAATTAAATCTTACTTTACCTAAATTTTGGACATGGATATTATCTGAAAAGGGATTTACATAACAATAACAATTTATTTATTGTGAAAATTAATTAATATTTCTTTCAATTTCTCTATTGGTATATTACTTTTCATTGCACGGGATTCAATATGAGTTCGTGCAGCATTATAACCAAGATTTCTAATTGATTCAAATATTAACTCGGTTTTGGCAACACTTATATTTAACATATCGCAAATTTTATGAATATCAAAGTATCCAGGCGGAAATTTATCCTCAAATAAAATGATGTTTAATATTTTGAGGATTTTTTTCTTAGATGGAATTATAGATTTTTCTGAATCCTCAAGTGTTCTAATACATTCTTCAACATATTCGGAATTATGCAAAGGTCCTATCCATAAGGGGCCTCCATAATCCAATTTTGATTGACAAATTGGACAAGAAAAAGTAGATTTATGTAAATCCATTCCAATGCTCAATCTCCAATCACACTTACGACACCAAAAAATATATCCAGAATTTCTAAGATTTTTATTAATACCTGTTTTTCCCTTATGAATCCTAATAAAAATTCGAATGTAGTGATCAGAACTAAAAGAAAGCATAGGTTCAATATAGTTCATATAAGGATGAGCTCGACTTGCAGCATAATAAATAAGAATCCTTAGACCTACTTCTTTTAAAAATGTAGATCGAAGACTTTTGATATTATATTTTCTAAAGCAGGCGCTAGGTCGCACTCCAAAGAGTACAGCTGTATCAGTGGCAGTAATCCCTATCAGCCCTTCTAGAAATATCGCTTTTATGGCGCTTTCAATAAAAATGTTAGGTGTTCCAAATGGATCGATATCGATAATACTTTGAAGGTTTCTTTTATTATGTAAATCTTCAAATAAAAAGCGCGCATCTTGGTTAAATAACTCAATATCACTCTTTGAAATTAATTCGCTATTTAAATCGATATTTTTCTGAATAACTTTCAGAGCAAGAGGATTTAAATCATTTGCCATAATTTGGACGGGTTTTTTAAGGAATTCAAAAAGACGAATTGATCTTATGCCGGAAGCAGCCATAGAATCACAAATTTTAAGAATCTCGAAGTTTTTATCTGATTCTGAAATATGCTGAAATGCTTTGTATGCGATTAGTGTTATTGAACGGTTAAATTCTTGAATAGGATTATAAAAAACTGGCATTGATTTTTTGAGGGCAACGCCAGTATTACTATTATATTTTTTTGAATCAAAAGAATAAAACCTAATCCCGCCTTCTTCATTAATTATTAGTTGCTGGAAATAGGTTTCAAAATCTTCCATAATAAATATGAAAAGTAATTTAAAATTATTAAGGAATAGGGAAATATATTGGCTAAAAAAGGAAAAAATTGGATAAAAGCACAATTAAGTGATCCATTCTATAAAAAAGCCAAAAGAGAAGGCTTTAGATCAAGAGCAGCATATAAATTGATTCAAGTTGATTCAAAATATAATATATTCAAAGTTAAAGGTAAATTTCCAAAGAAAATTTTGGATTTAGGAGCAGCTCCCGGAGCTTGGATTGAAGTTATTTTAAGAAAATATCTTGATATTTCAATATCTAAGCGATACCGTAATTTTAAAGTTATTGGAATCGATTTAACAACAATTCATCCATTTGAGAATGCACCATTTATTGAAACGCACCGATCAGATATTTTTAGTGAAAAATGTGAAAAGGAAATTATTCAACCAGAAAAGCGATTTGATGTTATATTATCAGATCTAGCACCCAAAACATCTGGAGATTTTAGAGATTTGGCAAATCAAGAAGCAATGGTTGAGAAAGTCTTTGAATTTACAAAATATCTTAAAAAACATGGTAATATAGTGGTGAAAATGTTTCAATCTGAATTCACAAACGAGATTATGAAAAAATGGAAACCGTATTTTAAATTGTTAAAAAGAATGAAACCCCTTGCTTCACGGGAATCAAGTCGAGAATTGTATATCATTGGATTAAATTTTATTTAATTGCTGCTTCTACTTTCGCTTTTTCTTTCCCATCTTCTTTCACTTCTTCTTTCACTTCTGCTTTCACTTCTGCTTTTACTTCTACATTCACTTCATCTTTAGCAGAGGATGGTTTTTTCTTTTTCTTTAATTCAAAATTTGGATGGAAGGGAGATACATAAGAAATATTGTTAACTGAAGCCTCTAACCATTTTGATAAATGTTCACAACTTTTTGGGTTATTATAATTTTGCCCTGAAGAACATTTATGAATGCGAGGACAAAGAAAGCATGGACAATCATTATATGTATTCCAAACTAATTTCTGAGATTTTTTCTTGGTTTTTAGTGATAATCCGTAATCGTCAACTTTAAATATTGCAGTAGTCCATTTTGAAACTTCCATAATGGATTTTGCAATAATCTTTTTCTTACTTTCAAGCCGTTTTATTGATTTATCTATTTCAGAATCAGTCAGGTTTAATTCGGTTTTTATGTCCTGAATTACTAATGACTCTTCTAGAAGGAACATTTCCATAATTAACCTATCAATTTCTGAATAATTCATTTTCTTTAAGGATGATTTATTCCCGGAATTTATTGATGATTTCATCTTTGAACTTTTTTTCGAATTTACTTTGCTTGAAACAGCTTTAGATGAAGATGATTTCTGTTTTATGGTTTTAGAACTTATTTTTTTGGAAAACTTCTTTTTTTTGGTTGATTTTTTTGAAACTTTCTTTTTCGTTGCTGCTTTCTTTTTAGCCATTAATGAACCACTTAGAATTTGTAAAATTAGTAAGTATTTAAACGGAACATTTTAAAAAAATTTTATGGAAATAGATAAATTAGAAAATTAAAAAAATAGACGCTTTTATTGTACTATAAGAGGTAATGATTAAATTGTACTTCCGAAAAAAATTAGAAGGTCTAGATCAAGATTTTTATAAAAAATTAAATGAAAAAGGGTGGATTAATCCCTCTTTTTTAGGTCTGCTTACTATAAACGAATTAAAGAGGTTTCTAAATCTAAAACCTGATTTAAATAAAAATTCAAGCGATTTAGAAAGAATAATGGATAAATATAAAAAAAAAAATCATATAGTCTCTAAGGATTACATTAATTTAGCTCAATCATCATGGCATCTAACCACAGGTTCAATCAATTTGGATAAACTTCTATTAAAGAAAGGGTTACCCTCAAGAAAAATAACACTTCTATACGGAAAGTTCCGTTCGGGAAAAAGCCAAATCGCGCATCAATGTTGTGTAAAAGCTTATCAACAATTCAAAGAAAAATTGCCTAAATATATATCTTTATTCATTGACACAGAAGGAACCTTTAGACCTGAAAGAATTCAACAAATGTCTCATGCAGCAGGATTACCAGTTGATGATGTGTTAAAGAGTATTTATATCATACAAATTCGATCTAATTCCGAATTTAAGCTCGCATTTTCCAAAATTGAAGAAATAATATTAAACCATGAAATAAAATTCCTAACAATTGATTCACTTACAAATTACATTCGACTCGAAATCGCTAAAAAAGAAAAAGAAATGAATTTAATAATTACAGAATTCTCTCAAATTCTTCGTAAATTATCAAACATAGCAATAAAACTCAATATTCCAGTACTTTGCACTTCTCAAGTATCCTCTACCATGAATAATTTCAATTTTTTTGATGTTGTTCCAACATTATCTACAACACTCAATACTTATATTAAAGAGTGGCTTCTTTTGGGAGAAAATCCACAAATTACCTCGACGGGAAGAAGATTTGCTCATTTAATTAATAGTGAAATAACTCCTGAAGAGATTACTCAATTCATGATCACAACAGAAGGAATAACCGATTTTTATTAAAAAATTAATTGATCACAAATTGATCAAAAATCCTTAAAAGAATGTGTTGGCTTTTTAATTTGAGTGAAAAATTTGAGTGAAAAACTTCAGACTAAATTCGGGGAAAAACTTCCTTGGGTAATGGGTGAACACGTACGTATCCCACGTGTCAAATTCCCAGAATCTCGCGAAGGAGGGTTAAGTTTACCAACACCGGGTAAAAGTTTAATATTAATTCTGACATATGTATTCTTGTTTTATTTAGTTTTGGGGGGAATTTATATCGCAGTAAGAGATCCAATTACAGTTGGAGGAGATTCACAGGGTAATGCTATGTTTCTTTACCCATCAACTCATGAAGCTTTCATAATCGAATCTTTGGTTGCAGGATTTCTTATATACATTTCTGGACTGGGATTTTTGTTACTATATAACGCAACAAAACATAGCTTTAACTATGTCTATGCAATAAAGGTCTACATTCTTGGTGCTCTTTTAGTCTTTGCGGGTTTTATAATGCTTCAATATATGATTGGAGTTAAATCTGGGGTTATTGAGGCTTAAATTCTCTTCTTTTTTATTCTATTCATTTTCTGATTTGATTAAACCACTTCAATTATATTTATTTCTCCGAAATCAGCCAATATTCTATGTAGACCTGAGAATTTTTTATCAAAACTGGAATCTCGTGAATCTATTCTTAATTTTCCATTTGATAAACTTGAAATTTTAAATTTTGTTGCAATTATTATAATATTATCTAATCCGATTCTCAAGAGAACTTTTGGACTCAACTGAAGATTGCCCCTACCAAATACAAAACCTTGTGCTCCAATTGGAGTTACAATAAGTTTTACTTTTTTACCTTTGATAATTTCTAAAATTTGCCTCTCATTTAGATCCATAGCGATACATTTTTTATTAAAAAACAGATCAACACCAACCAATGTCTTTATCTGATTTAAAACCTCAGATATTGCCCTAACAGTAGTACCTGGTCCCAATAAATAATAATAATCCTTTCCAGAATTATCCATCTGCTTAATTATCCAATCTGCAATTCTCATTTGATTATTTTTTTCTTCCAGTGTTTGTGGACTTGCCATTTTTGAAGGTTGACTTAAAGTGGGTAGATACGGAGTTGAGAGATAACCATAGAGTTTTGAAATAACTCGATTATCACGAAAAGCTGATTCATCAATATCCATAACTTCAGATTCTCTAAGATGAGAATGACCATTGTAAAATTCAATCAACAATTTAGCTGCTGCTTTTGGATTTACTGCAAATACACTTGAAGTTATTTTTACCCCTGAAGGAATTCCAAGACAAGAAATTTCAGAACCGACTGACTCTAAGATGTCTCTTGCGGTTCCATCACCACCTACAAATATTATCAAGTCGAGGTTGAGTTCTTTCATTTTTTTTGCAGTTTTTAAGGTAAATGAAGAATCTGTTTCAAAAAGCTTAGTAAAAGTCGGAATCCCTTCAATTGTCAGAAATTCAGTGTTAAATCCTTCTTTAAGAGAAGAATCCCCTCCCATTACACCTTTTAAAGTATAAATTTTGATACCATCTTTAATTGATTTAAGTTCTTGGAGAAATTCTTCTGTTCTTTTAGGTGCTTGTATCAAACCTCCTCTTTGTCTTGCTTGGTTTAAGATTTCTAAACCATCTGATCCTTTAAGACCGACAGCACCCCCAATTCCTGCAATGGGATTGACAATTAATCCAATTCTAAATATATTTTTCAATTCATATATACACAATAGTGGATAAAATTTGAAAATTTGCATTGATCTTGACTAGGGTTTTTTGCATAGGTTTTTTGGTTTTAAGTCGTTTGATTCTTTTGATCGATGAATTCAGAATTAATCAATTATCATAATGCAAATGAAATTTATGAACGAGTTATACAAATCTTCAAATTTAGCAAGGAGAAAGATGTTAAAGCGCGTGATATTTTGTATGAATTCAGAAAACAATTCGATCCCGAATCTAAAATAAAATCCATAGAACGCGAAATGGTTGATAAAAGCCTTTTTTTCTTCGGAGCAGGCCCGAATTTAATTGACCATTTAAAAATTGTTGAATCTAAGATAGAATCGAATAGAAACAGATATTTTATAGTAGCAGCAGACGGTTCGGCAAATGCTTTAAGCAAATTTTCTATTATCCCCGATTTGATATTTTCCGATTTAGACGGTCTGAACTATAAACAAATTGATAATTTCCTTAAACAAGGTTCAACCATTATCATCCATGGACATGGGGATAACCTCGAAAAAATTCACGCTTTTAAGTCGTTACTTTCAACACGAAACGAAAACATAATCTGCACAACACAAGTTGAAAGCCGATATCCCATCATAAATCCCGGCGGATTCACAGATGGAGACCGAAGTGTTTATTTTTGCCATAGTCTCGCTTCAGCTGGCCAAGAATTTACTCTGTTTGGCTATGAGTTTAAACACGAAATCGGTGCATTTTCAAAAAATGAATATAAACAAGATCAAGTAATAACCCCAATAAAAGAAAAAAAATTACTTTTATGCAAAAAATTATTATTTGAATTGTCAATCTTAGAAAAACGAACAATTAATTTTTTCCAAATTAAATGAAAAATTAAACATAATCAAACACAATAAATCTGAGAACTGAACACAAATTTAAAAGAGATTAATCATCTTGTAAAAAGTGAAGACCTTGGCATATAATGATAGAAAAAAGAAAAAAGAAAAACTAACCTGGGACAAATTTAGAAATCAGTTAAAGGACGAATTCAAAAAAACAAAAGAAATCGCAAAAGAAACTTACCAAGATATAAAAAAACAATTTAACGAAGAAACTCCAAAAAAAAAAATTACTCGAAAAAAAAAAAAAACCTCAATTGATTCAAACCTAGAACTATATTGCCCGTTCTGCGAATATCCCATCCCAAAAGAACTAAAGTCATCAATAGATAGTACAGATTCAATCGTTTGTGAAAATTGCGGAACAGAAATTAAAAAAAGCAGCTTCTTCAAAGAATACTCTTTTCCCAACTAAAATGACTAAAAGGATTGGTTTTTATTTTTAAAAATATTTGTAGAAAATTAAGGATTTAAATATCCTCAAAATAAAAAATTGAGATGAAAAATTATGGCTAAAGATAAAGCGTTTGGTTTTGTTATACTACTCTTCGGATTACTTCTGATCGTCTTCTACATTTTCTGGGGGCCCGTTTCATTATATTATGAGCACCACACAGATACAATGACAGGACTTTCTGGACTTTATAATATCACAGGTTTCAACTGGCAATGGGCAGTGGTACTCCCATTAACTTTGGGTATCATATGTATTGGATTGTTGGCAGCTTGGATAGGGTATTCAATGATCACAACTCCCCCACCGGTTCCCCTAGAAGAGTTAGAGGAAGAATTGGAAGCTGAAGAAGCTGCTGCAAAAGCAGAAGAAAAAACAGAGTAAATTTCCGTATTAAACTTTTTTTATGATTTTTTGTTATTTATTATGGCTTTTTTTGTGACTTAATATGTTAGAGCAAAAATACGGACGGTTTATTGGTTTCGGTCAAATTATATTTTGGTTAATCGTATTACCGTGGATAATAGTCACAATACCCCTTAATCTCTATTATGAACAATCAGGTAATATTCCATCATCATGGTTGGAGGCAATTTATAGTGTTGAATATTTTAGTTTTGAATGGGGCATAGTCATAATTTCGACATTTTGGATGATCCTTATCGGACTTGGATTGATTTGGGTTGGTTGGCATCAAATGCACCCAATAACGCATAAGAAATTAGTAGAACAGAATTTAGAAAACAATAGGCTTCAAGTTGTCGAAGAATTTTCAAAAGAAAAATATTTAGCTCAGATTCAAACGGAAGCCAAAGAGTTTAGAGAGAAATTAAGAGAAAAGAATAAAGAAAAGATTTTTTAAAAAAAAAAAAAAAGAATTTAAAAAATTTTGCCCGCTTTTATAAACTGGGCGATAGTGTAATTTAATCTACATTATAGTGATTCGGGTTAAAAATCCTCACAATATCTTCTTCATCGAATTTTCCCGTATAAGATTCTTTAATTAAAACCCATTCAGAGTCGGACGGGTTAGTAACTGTATGAAAAGCACCTAAAGGAATATCAAATTGAGATTTCAATTTCGTATCGTATGAGATCTTGGATCCAGCAATAATTATTGGTTGACCTTGGAGAACTTCCCAGTGTTCCTCCCGCATTGCATGTATCTGCAAACTTATTCCCAACCCGGGGCGAATGAATATGTAATTAAAATCTGGATATGTAAATTTAATTGAGTACCATTTAGATAAAATATCAATATAGCCATCGGGAACGGGATGATGAGATTTAAATTCTTCGGGATCGTAATTTTTATGGATTTCCTTTTCATATAAATACGGATCATACATGATTTTATGATTTTTAGTATTAAGATCGAAAGAAAGATCCAAATCAATTTTTCCCGAATTAATTACCATGTATTGTGAAAAAGGAGGGATGACAATTTGTAGACCGTGGGGCGAAATCCTTCCTAAATGGTTTATTGGGGCAATAAGAGTTCCTAAAATCATCAAAATCTCATCCCATTTTGGAGACTCAGTTGGTTTAGCCGATGAAATGTCAATGGTTAATGAAGCATCAATATTTTGGAATAAGTTAGTTCCCCGACCCGATTTAAGGTTGATTTGTGGCATAATTTGAATTTAACTCTTGGTTCTAATGCGTATTTTATTTTCAGATATTATTATTAATTTTCCTTGATATTGTTCAATTGAATTTTCTATCTTCGAAAAAAATCTCTTAATTATGATATTTGTTCCTTTTGGATGAGGAGAAACTATTTGAAATATGATTGTTAAAGGTGGTTTGAGAAATGAATCGAAATAAATTTGCCCAAACCGTCGGTCGTGGGTGATTAAAGGTACTTGAGTGCTTGAAGCATATTCGTAAATTTTCTCATCTTCAATTCCATAATATAAAACATCTTTAATTGTTAGAATTTCAAATCCTAATTTCTTTAAAACTAGAATTGATGATTTTGCCAAACATTCATCAACAATTATTTTCACAAAAAAATCTCCAATTGATTATGTCATTGATATAATTTCTTCATCAGGATGATTAAGTAAATACATCGAGTAATCTAAAGCAATTTTTATATCTTCAATAGTAAGACGTGGGTACTCCTGAATTATTTGATCAAATGAAGCATTATCTCGTATCATTTGCAAAATAACATATATTGGAATACGAGTATTTTTAAAAACAGGTTTCCCTCCAAGAATTTTTGGATTAATTTCAATACGATCAAATTTCATAATAACTCACTTCTATTGATATTATAATTTCTAAAAATAAAAATAAATCTCATTTTTATTATCCGTAGCAATGCTTATAGATAATTAGTAAATCGCCTACATCGGAGAAATGGATTAAATTGGCGAAAATCAAAAAATTATTAATTTATGATCAATTTTTCTCCTTTGTAAAATGTCGGAATCGTCAAGACGTAAATTTTTATATAGGGGCAAAGATCTGGAAGAGCTCCGCAGAATGTCCATGAAAGAATTTATAAAACTTCTTCCATCTCGTCAGAGGAGATCCTTACTTAGAGGTATGCCGAAAAGGCAAAAAAAACTATTAAAAAAATTAAAGAAAGCCAGAAAAGCCTTGAAAAATGATCGTGAAGTAGTAACACGAACACATAATAGAGATATGATAATCTTTCCGGAGTTTATTGGCTTGAAAATTGCAATTTATAACGGAATCGAATATATTGAAATTAAAATCACACCAGACCATATTGGAAAATATTTGGGAGAATATAGCCCTACTTCAAAGCGGGTTTTACATGGTAACCCAGGAGTTGGAGCAACTAGGTCTTCCCAATTTGTTCCTCTGAAGTAAATTTTCTTCTTTTTCCCTTTTTCTATTATTTTTAGAATTATTTTTATTATTACTTCATTCTCTATCATAATATATAATTTCTTTTTTTAAATTGGACAAAATCAAATTAGCTTGATTGTGAAAGTATAAATTGCAATATATACTTTTAATTTACTAGGTTTCACGATCTTGGAGATGTTTAGAAGTAAGCGTAATCGATATTCTAGTTTTTATACTGATAATTAGTATACTAACATTTACCTTGCAATTAGGAATTAAACTGTTTAAAGGTGAAAACACACAGTTACTCCTTGTATTTCTCACAAGCTTATATATTCTCATAATTACATTAGTATTTTTCATTGTATTTGTATTATTATATCAAGTTTTGATAGGATATGTGATAGCACTTATAATTTCAGGTATAATTGCACCATTTATTATCAAATCCAAACATAAAACAACATTTTTAGGGGCAATAGGAGCCGTATTTTTTTATAACATTATGGTTGTAATTATTTATGTAATTTTATCGCTCGTTTATGCAGCATTTTTAGAAGCTTTTGATATATTTTTCTAAAAAAACGTCAAATTTCAGATACTTCTTTTATCTTTAGAATACATTTATTTTTATTTTTTTTTACTTCATTCTCTATCATTATTTATAATTTTATCATTCATATTGGACAAAATTAAAATAGTTTCAATCTCGACCGCATCCTATATAAATTTCACGATTTTCTGATCATCGTTAAGGAAATCAATTTCAAATCGCAAAACATTTTAATGATCAATTGTTTAGTAGTTCACTACAAGATCGGAAGATCGACTAGATTTGGTGAATTTAATGCGCCCAGTTATGAAAAAATTGGGGCGTGTATATGCCCGATATGCACGAAAAAGTGAATAGCGTGAAATATTGGCACCGTATACATCTTATCCGCGCAGAGTAATTCCAAATCTGCCTGCTGGAATCAAATTAACAATTAATAATCATATAAATAAATAAAAAAGGTAAAAAACATGCCAAATTGGAAATATTCATTCTCAGGGCTTGATAAAGACAAGACTGCAATAGCGAGTGGGCGAGATCTTAAGGTATCTCCTAAGAAGACCCGTGAAGTTTGCAACACAATTAAAGGAATGTCTTTAGAAAAAGCAAAAACCTTCTTAGAAGGTGTTATCCTTTTAAAAACCCCTGTCCCATTTCGTAGAGCAAAAAAGAAAGTTCGCCACAGACATGGAATGCATCTTCATAAATTCCCAGCGGGTCGTTATCCAGAAAAATCAGCAAAAATGATTTATGATGTTTTAACGAACGCCGAGTCAAACGCTGAATATAAGGGATTAGACCCAGATAGATTACAGATAATCCACACAGCAGTTATGAGAGGCCGAACAATTAAAAGATACATTGAAAGAGCACATGGAAGGTCAAGTCCATATTTTGCCCAATTAAGCCATGTTGAGATAGTGTTAGAAGAAAAATAAAATAAAAAAAATAAAATAAAAATTGTGAAAAATTATGCCAATCAAAAAACATTTCATTAACAAAGGGATTCAATCATGCTTGATTAATGAATTTTTACGTTCAGAATTAGATAATTCGGGCTATTCTGGGTGTTCATTACAAAAAACTCCAATGGGGACAAGGATTACAATTCGAACTTCTCGACCAGGATTAGTCATTGGAAAGAAAGGTAAAAAAATTAAAGAACTAACTGATGCAGTTAAGGCCAAGTTTAATATTAATGTACCTACAATTGATGTTGATACAATAGAAAATCCCGATTTAAACGCGCAAATTCAAGCAGAAAGAATTGCTTATGCAATAAATAAGGGTCAAAATTATAGACGTGCAACATATAGTATTATACGTCGAATAATAAAATCAGGTGCACGCGGAGTAGAAGTTCATATTAGCGGTAAAGTTACATCCCAACGTGCTCGTAATCAAGTTTTTAGATCGGGAGTTATTAATAAGTGTGGTACCCCAGCAATTGAAGGTGTTGATAAAGGAGTTGCTCATTTAACATTAAAATCAGGCGTATTAGGAATTCGAGTTTCAATTATGTCTAAAGATTATTTATTACCAGATTATGTAGAAATACGAACTGGCATATTTGAAGAAAAAATCGCCCCAAAAAAAATTGAACCTGAAGTAGATAGTTTCTATGAAGAGGAAAAAAATCTTCCAGTGATTAAAGAAGTTGATGAGGATACTTTATTAGCAAATGGCTTATTTGATGAAATCTCAGATTCAAAAGAAACTATTTTAGAAACGGATAAAGATAATCTGAAGAAGGATGAAGTTTTTGAAGAATTAAGTGCTCCCGAAGAGAAATCAGAAGAAGATACAGTTGAAAAAACAGAAGAAAAGCCAAAAAAAAAAAAGAAAACAACTCGAAAGGAGAAGCCTAATACTAAAAAGAAATCAACAAAAAAAAAAACTGATAAAAAAAAGGAACAAGTTAAGGAA
>JAUWOE010000061.1 GCA_030612265.1 Promethearchaeum sp. | reverse complement strand
ATACAATTAACTCCACCCAATTCGCGGTTTTATGGGGTTATAAAGTCAACAGGAAGATACAACAATGGAAGATAAAGGAGGCTGCTTTTGAAAAACAACTCTGCTTTTAGGGCAGTGTCAAAATTAATTCCTCCTCTCTTTAATAGGAGAGAGTAGTAAAGATTTAATCATTTGGATGGGATGAATCAACTAAATTGTTGAAAGATTTCAATCCAATCATCTGTAAACTGCGTAAAAAATGAATTACATAGTTAATATTTAAATAAATTTATAAATAGTGGATAGTTTATAATATTGACGATCGATATCGAAATCCGATAATATTAAAAGCACTGATTATTATGAATGTTCTTGAAAGATTTAAAAGATCAGCAATTATTGCTCATATTCTTTACCATGCGAATAAAGAACCTTTTTATGGCTCTTGGTTAATTAATGAACTTGAACGACATGGATATAAAATTAGCCCTGGAACACTTTATCCCTGGTTAAACGAACTTCTAAAGGATGAAATTCTCAGTCAAACCAAACAAAATATTAATGGAAAAATTAGGAAATATTACGAAATCACACCTAAAGGCATCAAATTATTAATGGAATTAAAGAAATATCTGTTAGAATTATATTCTGAAATATTCGAGGGGTAAAAAATGGACGAAAAAGCTAATAAAAAACAAGAAAAAAATAAAGAAAAGCATGATCCAAATATTCAAAAGATAAATAGCTCCAAATTGATGTGGAAATTTAGGTTTTATGGATTTTTCAAAAATTTACGCTTTTTTGAACCTTTCCTTTTAATAATGTTGATGGATAAGGACATAGGATTAAGTCTATTTGAAATCGGGTTATTAATCTCGATTCGGGAAATTTTTACTTACATTTTCGAAATACCCTCAGGGATAATTGCAGATAAATTTGGAAAAAAGAGAGAACTGTTAATCTGTTTTATATTCTATATTATTTCTTTTATATTTTATTTTTTTGGAGTAGATCCAGACCTTTCTTTCCCAAATCTCATATTTCTTGTAATTGCTTCGATTTTCTTTGGTTTAGGTGAGTCTTTTAGGTCGGGGACTCATAAAGCAATGGAATTACTTTGGATGGAAAATGAGAATTTACTGGAATATAAGACGCATGTGTACGGAAGTACTCGTTCTTATTCACTACTTGGTTCTGCACTTTCAGCAATTCTTGCAATTTTTCTAATAATATATATTCCTGCAAGTAAATGGATATTTTTAATAACTATCATACCGTATATTTTGGATTTCATTCTTATTGCTTCTTATCCAAGTTATATGAACGATCATCAACCAATTACAGGTGGTTACTGGAACCAGTTGAAGATTGGCTTTAAAGGGGTCGGTCCAACTTTAAAATCGAAAAAAATTCGCAAAGCGATATTTTCGTCCGCGATTTATGATGCAATCTATAAGACTCTAAAGGATTATATCCAGCCGATCATGGTAATTTTTATTTCGATATTCTTAATTCAATTTGGCAAGGATGGAACTGATATTGAAACAAGGAACATCTATATTTCGGTTTCTCTTGGAGGATTATATTGTATCTTTTATCTTATATCTTCATTATCATCCAAGAATGCATTTAAAGTAAAAAAATTATTTCACCATGCAAAAACAGCCATGGATATTTTGTTTGATCTTTTCGCATTAATTTTATTATTAGGAGCGATATTCATGTGGATTGAAAGCCCGATTGTAATTATTTTGTTATATCTATTAATATATGTGTTTGAAAATTTCCGTAGGCCACTTGCTGTTGATTATATGGGAGAAGTCATACCTAAAGAAGAACGCGCAACTATACTAAGTATCGAATCCCAATTTAAATCAATTTTTGTTTTTATTTTTGCCCCTCTTTTTGGATTCATTGCAGATTTGTCGATAGCATGGCTATTTTTAATATTGGCAATTGGTATGGTGATAATTAATCATGTATTTCTTACTGGTCGACCACATTCGGAGGAAAAATAATTCGATCCCCATCATGAGCAACTAATAAATTCGGAAAGATCGTTTTAGTTTTGGATATGAATTTTTCTTCTTCATTTTTATCTATATCTGGAACATGATAAAGATAAACTTGTTTAATTCCACTATTTTTTGCAATTTTTGCAACATCTGAAGGAGTGCTATGATTCAATTTGTGTGCCAACTCAGCTTCGTAATCGAAAAACGTTGCCTCATGAATCAAAATGGGGATATTTTTAATGAACTCATTAAAACTTAAGAAAGGAGCTGTGTCACCTGATATTATTACTTCATCATTAAATTTGTAAGCATAACATATTGGAGAATGTAAAGTTTTCACCCAGTTTATGTTATATATTTTATTATTGATTGTGATTTTTAAATTGGTTTCCGGATTTAACTCTAATTCAATGATTCTTAGCTCAAACCGTCTGTTTAAAAAATTAGAAAATGTTGCATCTATTATATGTTCCAATTGAATTTTCATCCCTTTTGGAACATATATAGGAGGATATTCATTGATTAAATCTTTAGAATAGATTCCAATTTTAGATATTACTGTAATCAAACCCAGGATATGATCTGGATGAAAATGAGAAATAAATATTGCTTTTAAAGCCGATACCTCAATATTATATTTGTATAGAGATTTCAGACAACCTTCTCCACAATCAACTAAAATACATTTATCTATTAATATGGAAGGTAAATTTCGAGAAGCGGTTATCCCAAAACCAGAAGTTCCTAAAAAAATCAGTTCCATATCATAAAAAACATTAAGATTCGCAAAAAAAAGCTTCTAATTTGAACTTAATAATTTATTTTCATTAGTTTGAACAACTGGTTTACTTGGAACTTTTTCAACAAATTGAGATTTACTAATTAATTTTTTAATACTTTCATATATTGCATAAAGTAACAGGGCGGGCCATAAGTAATTAATGAAGGATAATCCGATTATTGCCAGAATCCATAAAATTGATTTTTTTTTATTTTTATCTTTTATTTCCAAATGTTAACACCTATAATATAGAGACTTTTGTTTTATTTTAATTAATATTTTTCAAAAAATTCCAATGGAATATTGGAAATTTGCGCTTCTTATCCCATAGTAAAGGATTGTTGCTCAAATATCAAATCGGATTCACTATCTGTCGACATACTGACAAAGGTATGTCTTAAGAAAGAAAATTATAGAGAATTATTTTTTTCGGATTTTTGAATTATGGATTTTATTGTTGCTAAATGACGCCCAATATCTCCCTTTTCTTGCTCTGGAAGACAAACAGCCAGAATTCTCTTTGGATCATATTGGACGATAATTATCAATGCTTCTTCTCCTTCGATTATGCAATAATCCAAATTAGACATCATCATAATTTTCGTTAAACTTGAAATTGAAGAAACCATCGAGCTTACCATTGGCTCCGACATATCTTTTAGACCAATCGATTTTATAGGCATACCTTCAATTGATACTAACATTAAGGATAAAGCAGTGGGAAGTGCCCGACTTATTTTAACGAATGGGTCATTTTGCATAATATAATCCGATGTTTCAATATGGGATGCAATTTTATGCATTAAAATTTTAAAATCCTTTTGAATTTTACCGATTCCCTCGAGTTCGGCGAATTTTCTGTCTAGAATCGCTGCACCTGAAACATCTTTCACAATATTCATTATCAATATATATTTTTCAACTGTAACAAAATTCGAACTAATTTTATGGTTGGTCAATTGATGAAATAGAGAACTTGCAATATTTTGAAAGCTTGTTGCGCTTGCGATTAGCTGATTCCCAGAAAATTTTTCGAGATCTGAATCTAATTTTGTATATAAATTCGTTCCCATGTTTGTGCCTACGCTTATACCTTTTATAGTACTCTTTGCGTTCATTTCCTCATCAATTAGGATAGAAATTCGATCAATCAACTTATTTTTAGAAGAACTCATTAATAAAAATAACAACAAAAAACCTATAAAAGATTTGATTAACATTTTGTAAAATAAAACGAATTTTTTTTTGCAAGAAAACTTAATTAATAAAATAAAAACTAATACGCTTAAGGTGAAGTCCTATCGCAGAAAAACGTGTAGAAGATTTGGAATTGAAAATTAAAAGTTTAGAAGAAGAAATGGAGTTTTTAACTCAAGATCTTGATGCTGCAGATGAAGAAGTGGAAAAATTAAATCAAAATCTACAGAACTTCGAAGAAAAAGCAAAAGAAGGATTTTATCTCTCAAAAAAATCTGTATTAAAAGAAATAAAATCAATATTAATGAAAGGTTTACATACTGTAATTTTAACAACTCCAAGAATAGAGGATATTAGAGAGCTGGATTTGTATGAAGTAAAACCATCCGTTAATATTAAAGTCGCGACATGGATTGACCCGTCAAATCCCGATCATCAAGAAACATTAAGAGAATTAACTTTTGACAATATAATGATCAGGATTGATGATTTTAAAGATCGGTACTGCATTTTAAAAGATGGTGAAGAGCTTTTTCTTGGTATTGAGGGGAAAAATGAAGATGAAATACTGACACTTCGAACAAAAGATAGCAAGCATATTAAATTTCTCAGTTCGCTCGTAATGGAAAGTTGGCTAAGAGCAAGAAAATTACAAAAAATGGAATAGAATTATTTTTTAACAATTTTATTTTTCTCTGTCTTTTTTCTTTTTGGAAAAAATCGTTTTATTAATTTAGCTGTATGAGTATCCTCATTAAACGACACTAGATTTGCTCTATTCAATTCATGAACAGCTCTAAGCATTGTTGCCCCTGCTATACCACTTGCGCCTTTCAATTGATCAACCGTCATCTCATCTGCATCTCCATGTAATAGAAATAATACTTTAAAATGAGGTTGACTGGAATATATTTCTTCTAAAAGAACCCTGTATATTGATAAGGTGGCGCGCATATCTTCTATTCTAAACTCACCCTCACCACTTGCCATACGGGTAATTTTTTCCAATTCTTCTTTAACGCCTTCATATTCTTTTAAAAGTCGCATTTGATCCTGGGTTAATCCAGATATTTCCTGCTCTTGTTTTTTAGCTTTTTCTTCAAGGTCAATTTTTTGTTCTTCTAGTATTGTCTTTTGATGTTCCAATGCAATGAAATTGTCCTTGGTTCTGTTAATAATTTTTATCAGTCCATCGAAAAGTCCTTTCATATTTGCTTCAGCTGAGAATACGAGGTCAAGTGCTGCTCCAAGCTTTTTTAATTCGCTGGAAGGTTCATCTGGGATATCGATCTGCATTTTATTTCTACATTAATAATTACGCACTAGGTTTTTTAAATCTACCTCCTATATGAGATATTTAATACATTAATGGTCTCAAAATTAAATAGTATTTATAATAATATCGAATTTTGTCTTAATAATCAGCATTATCCTTGATGAAATAATGGCTTAATATATAAATTTTTTACATACAGAAATTTTGATCTAATATACTTTTCATGATGATAAAAAATGGCATTTAATCAAGATAAAAAAGAACAAGTCGAAAAAGTGCTAAAAGAAATTGAAGATAAGAAGATTAAATTTTGCCTTTTGCAATTTCTAAGCATAGAAGGAACGCTTAAATCGATTGGAATCAATTCAAATCGCATAGAAGAAGTAATATATTCAGGAGAGGGATTTGATGGATCGAGTATCACAGGCTATGGAAGGTTAGAAGAATCAGACATGGTTGCAGTTCCCGATCCGAATACGTTTGGCATAATACCTTGGAGAAATGAAGAAGAAACCGATGGACGATTTATTTGTGATATTTATAATCCAGATGGGAGCAGATATGAAGGAGATCCAAGATTTATTCTTGAAAGAACATGCCAAAAAGCTGCAAAGATGGGATATATTATGAAAGCAGCTCCCGAACTTGAATTTTTCATCCTAAAACGAAACGGAAGCGATGTTCCTAAAGCAACTGATACACGAGGATATTTTTCTGATGATGCAGCTAATCAAGATCATATAATAAGAAGAGAAATTGCCCTTAATGCGAAACATTTTCCATTTTTGGAGGTTGAAACAGTTCATCATGAAGTAGCAAGGTCCCAACATGAAATCGATATAAGATATGATGAAGTTCAGCATATGGCAGATGCATGTATGACTATGAAAATGGTAATAAAAGCAACTGCTGCAAAAAATGGATATTTAGCAACATTTATGCCAAAGCCCTGGGCAAATCACAATGGTTCCGGTATGCATGTCCATCAAAGTCTTTGGTCTATAGAAAAAGGAACAAATGTATTCTATGATCCAGATGATCCAAACAAAATTAGTGATACTTTACGCTACTTCATCGGTGGACAATTAAAACACGCGCATTCTATGACAGCTATTTTAAATTCATGGCCAAATAGTTATAAGAGACTAGTTCCGGGTTATGAAGCACCAACACTAATAGCATGGGGATTTAAAAACCGTTCTATGCTAATTCGTGTTCCAAATTTCTTTGAAAAAGCGAATGCCGCCCGAATGGAAATAAGAAGCCCAGATCCAGCTGGAAATAGCTATCTTCAATTTGCTGCTCTGTTAAATGCAGGTCTGGATGGTATTGAGCACAAAATTCTCCCTCCAGAACCTGTAGAAGTCAATTTATTTAAAATTTCTGAAGAAGAAAGGAAAAAAATGGGTGTTGAGGAATTACCAGAAAGCTTGGGTGAAGCCTTATCACACATGCGACATTCCACTTTTACAAGGGATATGCTCGGAGAGGTAGCATATAAGGCATATTCAGACTCTAAAATGAAAGAAAATCAACTTTATAACACTCAAGTCAGTGATTGGGAGTTAAATCGTTATTCCACTGTGCTTTAGATGTTTTTTCATTTCTTTTTTAATAAATTGCGAACCATTTTATATTTGATGGATTTTATCCCTTCATTCTTTAATTTTGTTAAAATTTTTTCTAAATCAATCATTTTTTACTTCTTCATTATCAATTGATTTTTCTTTAAATACGTTTCTTTTACCTACCAAATACATACATATTTGGATTGAATTTCGGGATCCGAAGTTAAAATTGCAGTTGCTGCATGTTCCATCGCTAAGGCCAATATCATCCTATCGTGTAATTCGGGCATAAAATTTTCGTTAAATATTTTCCACGCCTCAAGAGACATGGAGATTAAGTGAAAATTGTCAGTATATTGTAAGATTTGAAAAATTAATGGAATTTTTTCCGTTGGAATGATTTGACCAAAGATTTCTTTACCTTTATATATAGTATAAAGGCTTTCCCCCAAGGCAATTGAAGGGAGATATAATGACACTTGCTTATTCTCGGCGAGTTGAAAAACTGCATTCGCCTTTTTTGGAAGTTTATCTGCTAAATATGCCAAAAATGCCACCGCATCCACAATATATTTCAAATCAAAGCCTCCATTTTTTTCGTTCTTGCTGAATAAAATCTTCCGCCTTTTTAACATCAATTTCCTCACCTAAAAGGCCCCTTAACATTCCTAAATGCCCCGGGGGATTGAGAATGGTAATTGAATTCTCCTTTAATTGAACAATGACCTCATCTCCAGGATGGATGTTTAACTTATCACGAAACTTTTTTGGAAGAGTTAATTGGCCTTTAGAAGACAGTTTACAGCGAATTATATTTGACATAATAATATCATCGTCGGTAAGAATAAAAATTTTACTTCTAGAATTCGATTCTTACAAATTGTAAATATCAGTTGTTATACTGATTCTAAAAAATATATCTAAGGATAAGGTAATAACACCAAGAATTAAAGAAAACTAAAGAAATATAAAGAAACAAAGTGAATAATATTATTTTCCAAAAATCTCCTTAATACGAGACATTCGTTGAATAATATCAACATCATAAGGACATCGGTTCATTTATTGCCAATTTAATCAATTAAGAATCTGATTTGTACGTTGCGGTGACTTCTTTGACATTAAGCCGCTTAGATTGCGATTTCAGTAATTTTTTCCGAATTACAATCGTAAACCATTCTACCGAGAACTTGAAATTCTTCCTTTCCCAAAGCAAAATGATCCCATACCATAATGTTAACTGCATTCCCACAAATATAAACACCTCTAAATGTAGAATTAAGGAAGTTTGAGGAAGCATTTCCCAAAGGGGAATATACCACTTCATATTCAAAATACATAGCACACTTTCAAAAATATAGGCAGTCATAGTAATTTTCCCATAACGTTGCCATATACGAGTGGATTTAATTATTTTTTTTTGAGATTTCTTGGAGTATTCCACAAACTCAATGAATATGATCATCAAGATCTGAACAACTGCGAAATCGAGTATCTGAAGTTCTAGGGGAAGAAATAACCCAAATGCTTCAGGAGAGAGACTGAATCCATTAATTAATATGAGAATCCCTGCAATACTGATAAAAATAATTGAAAGATATGAGGTTAATTTGCGGAAGAAAGCACGACTTTGTTCTTGAGCAAACGCAAACCCATAAATCATACCCACAAATCCATAAGCAAAATTTGGAAAAATACTCATAGGAGGTCCTACAATAAACTTTAAGAGAAGAGTAATCCCATAACGACCGTCATTAAGACTTTCCCAAAATAAATCATCAAAAAATCCATGAAATAATGACGATAAAATATACCATGCAACAATTAATCCCAAGAGAATTAGGAGATTGCGCTTAGGTTTGTAATATCCTTGTTTTCGTAATAGAAGAACAATAAGTCCCACATTAAAAATTCCACTAAAAGCAATTAACCCAACGGCATCAGTTTGGAAAAAAACTTCATAATCTATATTGGAAAAACCTCCTGTTTCCAAAATTCCCGTTAATAATGTGCGCTGAACGCGACCATTCCAATTTAAACCATAGTGGAATAAAAATACGTGAGCAAGGGATGCAACCAACAAAACTAAATAACTGATGAGATTTTTTTTAACAATCCGGAGAAGGACTGGATCTTTAAACGATATAATTATTTGTTTTTTATTCTCAGGATTATTTTCCGATTTGAACTTGATATAATCTCTTACATCTAGATAAAAATTGTAGGAAAGGGCATTTGCTGAGAAAAGAACAAAAGCTGGTGCACATGTAGCGAGAATAATAACTGGTGAGAGGATAATTATGGCGAAAATGGAAACTTCTTCCAACGGAATTATATTCATATCCCAAAACATTAGATGGGAAAAAGCATGGGCAACAATAATGATCGTGGTGCAAAATCCTCGGACGGAGTCTAAATAATGAAGACGTTTCCGATGCTTTCGTTCCATAGGGGTAAAAACCCTTTACAAAAAAAAAGGATTTCTAGGCTTATTCAGTTTTTTTTCAGCTATATTTCCCAAGATCGTTGATTTTAAATTCCAAGATCCATTACTTCTTATTTTAAGATTTCAAGAGCCAATGAAAATTCAAGAATTTCAAAGATGAAAATTTATGACCAAATACGTGTTCGTAACCGGGGGTGTAATGAGCGGTATAGGAAAAGGAGTTACAACTGCATCTATAGGTAAAATTTTCCAATTTCGCGGATTTAAAGTTTCAGCAATAAAAATAGATCCGTACTTAAATTTGGATCCAGGTACCTTAAATCCGATGGAACACGGTGAGTGTTTCATAACGGATGAGGCTTGGATGTTTAATCCGATTAACGAACTGGATAATCCCTATGTTTCAACGAAAATTGCAGAGTTAGACCAAGATTTTGGAACGTACGAGCGATTTTTGGGAGATTTTATCCATCCTTCACATAATATTACTAGTGGACAGATCTATTTTGAAACAATACTGCGCGAGAGGAAGGGAGATTATTTGGGGAAGACGGTTCAAATAATTCCCCACTGTACAAATATGATTAAGGATAGGATAGTTAAAATCGCAGAAAGCGAGGAATTAGATGTTTTGGTAATCGAATGCGGAGGGACAGTAGGTGATGTAGAATCAATAATATTTCTGGAAGCTTTCCGACAGCTTAAGTTAGAATTACCTATGAACGATACGGTTTTAGTTCATGTTACAATTGTTCCGTTTTCAAAAGCTGTTGGAGAATTAAAAAGTAAACCAACCCAACATTCAGTAAAAGCTCTTCAAAGTGCGGGATTGCAACCTGATTTTCTAATCTGTCGCTCTGAAATACCTATAGGCGAGGAGATAAAGAGAAAAATTTCCTTATTTTCAAACGTTCAACCTCAGTATGTAATTTCAAATCCTGATATTAAATCAATTTACTCACTTCCATTAATTTTTGAAGAGCAGAAATTAGGAGATTTAATTAGCAATCTCTTGGATCTAAAACCCAGATTGGTGGAATTTAGTTCAGTTAACAATTATTCAGAATGGAAAAAAACAGCACAGCTTTTTGTATATAAAAATGAAAATACAGTAAGAATTGCGATGCCTGGAAAATACACCGATAATAAAGATTCCTACGTTTCAATTAATGAGGCACTTAAGCATGCTTGTGCGCACGAACATGTAAATTTACAAATTGTTTTCATTAATGTGGAAGAAGAAAATTTTCAACAAAATATAAAGGAATGTGATGGAATATTATTGACTCCAGGATTCGGAACAAGGGGTGTTGAAGGGATGATTAATTCTGCAGAAATTGCGATGGATGAAAAAATCCCGTATTTAGGCATATGTTTCGGGGCACAGCTCTTTTATGTAGCATTCATGAGGCATATAATGGGGATTAAAGACGCGCATTCTACCGAAATAGAACCTACTACACTCCATCCTGCAGTGAGTATGATGGATGAACAGCATAAGATTGTTAATATGGGTGGAACAATGCGGTTAGGTGCCCATAAAATAATAATAAAGGAAGATACAAAACTTTTCAATGCATACAATAAAAAAGAGATACGTGAGCGATTTCGACACAGATTTCATATTAATGAGGATTACATGACATCTGAAGCAGAACATAAGGGAATGAAAATATCAGCCTATGATGAAACTGGAAAAATTGTAAATGCAATAGAATTATCTGATCCCGATCATTGGATGCTGGGTACGCAATTTCATCCGGAATTTACAAGCCGACCTTACCAACCGAGCCCAATTTATCTTGCTTTTATTCAAGCAATAAAAAAATACAAGAATCTATAAATTTGGTTCCCGACCGAACCCAATTTAAATTTAAATTTTTTCGGTTCCCTTTTCTATAATTTCTTTTAACGTCATTATCGTTGTTTCAGGGTTGTATGTATCGAATTCAAATATTTTAGCGTGTGCTTTGTTAAGAAAACTTTTCTGAATACGTTCCACGGAAAATTGATCTACACCTAAATAGCGCGTAACCCAGCTTTTTAGTGGTTTCATAACAATAACCATTATTTGTTTCTTCCCAATATCGCTTGCAATTTCATCTAGCTCTTCTGAGATTAATCGAAAATCATTTGATGAAGAAACATTCAAATCTGGAGATTTTAATGATACATTAGCACCCAAATCGCTTAAAATTATGATGATCGGTAAATTAAAACCCTTTATTTTCTCTTGTTGGATCATTGTGATTGTTTTCTTTAAAGCAGATGCAAGCGGAGTATACGAGGTTGCTTCCAAAGTTTTTAATTTATTCAACCCTACAGAAAATGAAACAGCGGGCCGTTGCAGTATGGTAGCGTCTTTTCCCTGGAAAGAAATTACTGAAACTTTATCCTTTTTTTTATAACCTTCTGCATGGACACTTTGGATGATTTTAATTGTTTGATCCAAAGTCCGTCTCATTGAAGCACTCGCATCCACTATGAAATAAAGCGAGATCGGAGCTTTTACAACATTAATTTTCTCCTGTATATCATCAATATTTAAATTTACAGCAAGTTTTGAATCATAAAATCTATCTTGTTGAGTTATTTGTAAAGCTCCAGTATTATTGATAAAATGAGATTTAATTGAAGCATCAAATGCTATAGAATGCGGTTTTCCTCTGGGTTTTTGTGCAAAAATATATCTTCCTTTAGATTTAGTATGAATTCTAACTCTGGTTCCTCGCCCAGTATAGTTAACAACCCTTTGTTTCTGCTTCAAAAAACGAAATATTGAAGATACATCCATATTGATCGGTTTCTCGGTTCGGTAAAATACAAAATTTTCAGGATCAATCATTCTTTTTTTTACATTAGATTTTTTACTACTGGCCTTATATCCTACAGAAAAATCTTCATCTGAATCAAAATTGGAATGTCTATCTTGAGATTTTCTATCTTTATCTTCAACTTCTGGTAAATCTTCGTTTTCCTTATTTAATGGGTTTTCTCTGTATTTTTTTTCTATTTCGGAAGAGGATTTAAAAGTATTCGAAATTTCTTCATCCGTTCCCTGATATAAAGTTGGATCTTCAATGGATTTTGGAATTTTATGCCAAAGTTCATCAAAAGTCATTCCCAAATAATCGAAATCCAATTCAGGGTTAATATGGACGAGTTTATGCTTAAATACTAAATTTAATGCTTGTTTTAAATCCTCCTTATTAATAATTTTGGAATTTCTGAAAGCAGCATGGGCACGAGCACAATGAAGGAAGGTAATTTCAGCCCTTTGTGAAACTAATCCAAATTTTAAAACAAGTTCTGAGGCAAATTTATAGATTTTGGGATAAATTTTTATTGTAAAAAGATTTTTTTTTGCAAATATTATTTTTTCTTTTAGTTTTATTTGAAGAGGGTCATATTTTTCTATGAATTTTTGAGGATGATCTTGAAATTCGATTACTCGGCTTGTAATTTCTGCGCGAATAGAAGAATCAGAAGGTGCTTTGATAGCAATTTCAAGCCCCAGTCTATCTGAAATTTGGGGACGTAATTCTCCTTCTTCGGGATTCATCGAACCGATCAATACAAACGAGGACGGATGAGTAATTGAAATCCCTTCCCTTTCGATATGATTAATCCCAGAAGCTGAAGCGTCCAATAAGATATCAACGAGATGGTCTGGTAAAAGGTTAATTTCATCAATATACATAATACCTCGATTTGCTTTTGCCAGTAATCCGGGTTGGAATTCTCTTTTTCCCTCCTTTATTATACGTTCTATATCTAAAGAACCTATAACCATTTCTTCAGTAGCCCCTAAAGGCAGATTGACAAAGGAAATTGGTTTTTTGATCGTTTTATATGGCTTTTTTTCACCCTTTTCCTTACAATATTCGCACATATTCTCTGGATCGTCTAAATTGCATTGAAAAGGGCATCTTTGGAATACTTCAATTTCAGGTAAAAGATCAACTAAAGAACGCGCTGCTGTGCTTTTTCCTGTTCCTTGCTGCCCCGTTAGTAAAACACCACCAATCTTGGGATCGATAAGGTTTAATATAAGGGCAAGTTTCATATCATCTTGGCCTAATATTGCTGCAAATGGGAAGTTTTGAATTTTGATTTTTTTCATTATCTAATTAAAATTAATTAATAATAATTTGAAAATAGTTTGAAAAATTGTTGAAAAAACTTTGATATGAAATTTAATATTTATCTAAAAATTCGAATGAGAAAAGTTTTCTAATATTACATTGCAGATAAATTTCTGAGAGATCTCCCATTTGAACTGGTAAATCGATATTATCTAAAAAACTTGATTCAGGAATATCTTTACTTTTAGTAATATTAATTACTTGAACCCAATAGTAGAGGATTGTTCCATCGGCATAACCGAGAATTTCATCACCAGTATCATCGTCAAATCCATCGCTATCTGCGTCGGTTTCTTTATCGATTACGAATTCAAAGATTTCTCCAATCTCTCTATTATCAATGAGTTCATAATAGAAGCCATTAATTAAACTATCTTTTGTCACATCTGTAACAAAATTTTTGGACTCTTGTGTTGGCTTACTGCTAGTATCAAGATCGCCAATATCATCGACCTTCCACAGTTTATAATGAAGTTCAGCTATGTCTCCATCCTCAATATATATTTTATTTCTGTTATCAAGAACACCAGGCAGATATATTGCTAGAAGAATAACACCGGTAATTGAAATTACAAAAATAAAACCCATCACGAAATATTTTATTGGTATACTCCGCGATTCGTATTGCTTCTTTCGTTCATAAAATGCTTTTTTGCTATGTTTAGGATTTTTACTAGGCATCAAATTAAGTAAAATTAGCAGAATTAAAAAATTTTTTAGAACGTTTTTTTTGCTACAGGTTTTTGGAACGTTTTTTACTACAAATTCAGTAAATTAAATATATAAATGAGAAGTAGAACGGCTTACTTCTTTCTTCTCAATCGTTGATTTTAATCTCATTTGTAGTTTAGGGCTGATATTTTTCATAAAGTAATCTATAGCAAAAATGATTGAAAAGTAACTCAATTTAAAAGATTCGAAGTCAGATGAACAAGGAACGTCGGCTTGCGCCCACACTGACTTATTTTCTGGATCCAAAGAATAAACTACAGAGTTAAGAAGGAAATTCCCCTTTAAAATCTCTGAAAAAAGGTTTAGAAGAGCAGTTTGTGATAATTTTCCCGATCCAATCTCGTAAATTGATGTTTTTATTAGAATCCATTCAGTAGAAATAACAACATGGCTCAAAAATGTAAATTCTTCATATTCAAACGGGATTGTGATTATTAATTTTTCTACATCCACCCTCATATCTACTATACCAATGATTTCTAAATATTTTTCGACTATAAAAAGATTTTCCTCCATTTTTTCCCTTTCTTCTTTAGTTAAGATTTTTTGAAGGTTTTCATCTAACGCCTTTGCAGGATATGGAGCAATTTTCTCATCTGAATCTTCATCAATAGATTTAGGATAATCATTTTCACTTGTCTTTTTTTTTGTCGGGTTTTTTTTCTTTCCCATTGCCAATATTACTTCGCTTAACTTGTTTTTATATGTTTTTAATTTCAATCTATTGGATTGATAGGATATTGATAGGAAATTTTTAAAGCTCAATTATATAGATTACATAAAAGAAATGAAAAAATTATTCTTGAGGTAGTTTACTGAATGAGCGATTCATCCGATTATTTTAAAAAGAAAGTATGGTATATTATTAACACAATTCAAGCTAATCAACTTTTTGTTCATTCTGCTAATTTAAAGGTTCGTTATTTTGAAGCAGAAATGCTTTTTTCAGATAAAATAGAACTAAAACCAAAGAAAAAAAGTCAAAAAAAGAAGACAAAAAAACTAAACACTAAAAACCTTCCTGAAATCTTGACAGTTTGTGTTTTAAATACAATAATCCCCAACTCAGCAATGTTATTAGTAGGAGGACATGGAGGTGGTAAAACTTCAATTGTAAAATATCTCGGCCGAATGTTCACAGGGATGACGTTAAATGAAGCAGAAGAATGCATAATTCGTGGTCACCCTCAATTAACTGAAGAAAAAATCATCGCAACTTTGAATATCAAGAAATTGATGAAAGATGGAGAAGAAGAAGTTATTTGGAGAACTTTTTCAACCAATTTCTGGAAAATTATTGATGAAGTTAATCGATGCAGTCCTTATACTCAAAATATTTTACTTTCCCTCCTTGCAGAAGGAAAAATAAAGTATTACGACAGCGTTTTAAACGTTTCAAAATATTGTCTATTTGCCACATTAAATCCGAATGATGTAGGTACTTTCGAGATGTCTGAACCTTTTTTAGACAGATTCGGAATTTCAGTACCGATTTCTATGCCGAAATCTCAAGACCTTGCCGTAATATTAGAAAGTCAAGATGAAAAACTTGGTGGATATGATGAATTAATCCAAGTACCTCAGGTTTTAACGGAAGAACAACTTTTAAGTATATGGTATGAAGTAAGCATAATCCCCTGCTCAAAAGAAGCAGGAAACTTCATTCACGCAATTGTTCGAGAGTACACACTATGTGAACGATTGGACAAAGGTAATTCTGATTATTTAAAACCGAGTACAGGACTTTGCAGTGGTTGTCATTTTAATGTACCTAATAAAGTTCCATGCAGTAATTCAGATTCAATTTTATCTGTAAGAGTTGCTAAAGACTTACTCCGATATTCTCGCGCATTAACATGGTTATTGGGTTTAAAGGAAGTCGCTGTAAATATTGTACTAACGGTCGCCCCATACGTAATTTCTCATAGAGTAATCTATCTCGATCGAGCATTAAACAAGGATCCATACTGGGGATCAAAATACCTATTTACAAAAAATATTCTAAAGATGATATTAAAACGTTTTCAAAATCGCATTGAAGCTTATAACATTATAGATAAATTTAGAGAAGGAATGGGTAATGAAACAGATAGTGAGAAATTAGAATTGATGGCGAGAAATGATCTAATAGTTCGTATAGATCTACTCCCATTGGCTGTATCTCTGTCAGTTCCAGAGTATGTTGATATTGTAAATGAAATAAATGAATCTACCCAACAGAAAAACATAGCTAAAATTTCATCTCTAAGAAAAAGATTGCTTCAAGAAATGGATTTTCCAAATCGAGGTGAGCTAATAGCGAGGTTAAATGGAATATTGCGAGTTCTTACCTTGAATACTTATAATTGTTCAATGGAACTATGGAATTCAATAAGGTTTACGATAGATGGCTTAATCCCTCAATTTTCTACTAAATTAAAAGAAACAACACTCAATAGAGGAACTTATCGATTACGAACTGAAGATTTAGATATGGAAATTAATGTCACAGGTGTTCATGAAAGCGATATTGTGAATTTCAGTTTTTTTGGTGGTGATTCTGCTGAAATTCTGAAAGGAGCAATTGAAAAACAGCATAAAAACGCTTTTAAATCAATGGATGATTTAATCAAAGAATCTAAAATTGCACGTGAAAAAATTGAAAACGAGTTAGGGTTATCAGATATTGAAGTTTCAGATGATAATAAAGAAGAAAAATATTTTGATGATGAATTATATGACTGAAATGACTGAAATGACTGAAACGACTGAAACTAAGCGAAGATATTATAGAAAAAAAAAATCAAAATTTAAAAAAAAAAAAAAAAAATCTAGTCCTATTTCTAATAGATCTGATGAGATCAAGAGATTTGATGAAAATAAGGGATCTAAAAAAGATATAAGTAATTTTACTGAAGAAGAAAAAAGAATCTATGATATTGGAAAAAAAGCATTTGAAAATGCATTATCCTATTACTTCATTCCCTCTTTACCTGATCCCGCATTAATTTTCGATTATTCCAAAACAAAAGGATTCTACATTGACACATTGTCATGGCGCGTAACACTTAATCTTGCAAACACCCCATTTTTACATCTTAATCAAGAGTTCTTAGATTATTTTTTTTCATTAAGCCTTCATGAAATAGCACATTATGTTTATTGCCCATATGATAACCTGACTAATTTGCGCCTTTTGGCTTCAGCAATTAAAGGAGGTGTTTCAAAAAATTATGCACCGATGAT
>JAUWOE010000142.1 GCA_030612265.1 Promethearchaeum sp. | reverse complement strand
TCGCCTGTGACTGTAGAAATATCATTGTTATCACCTAATATTTCTACTTTCCCACTTATAACTTGATCGGAAAATGTTTCTTAACGATTAGAGGCGTTTTAAGTCGGAGAGTCTATAACCTTGAAGACTGTTTTTATTTTATTTATTCTCTTATTCAATCCTTAATACATCAAAATAATAGTAAATAAATTGTGGTTCAAAATTTTCCTTATGGCAACCTATTTCATTTGCAAATTTTAAAATAAAATCTTTCTTCTTATTATAAATTGAATATTTCTTCGGATTTTTAGTAAAATCTTTTTGTTTTTTCTCAGTCTCTGATAAAAAATCTTTCAAAAGTTCTAAATTCCAATTTGAAGTATACTTTTGGTTATAAGTTAATCGAAATAACATTGCATGGATAACTAAAATTGGCCACGTATCTTTAGGAATGCCCCAAAATTGCTTTTCAATTTTTTTACTCTCATTGGATTTTGAATCGAGTTCTTCATCAATAAGAAGTTGAACAGGTGTGAACTTAATCCAATTTAAACCATGAATTAACTTTCGTTTTTCCTCAAGATTTTGAAGACCCATGATTTGAAAATTATTATTAATTATTGTTCCCAACTTATCGCCTATCGAAATTTGTTTTTTCTCATCCTGTGAATCCAGTAATTCTTTTAAGATCTCAGTAGGAAAAATTGAAAGACTCATTTTGGTAAATGTAGTTAAATCTGAACTTGGTTCCACAAGAACATATTCACTTAATTGAAGGTAACTACGAGCAATATTGGTTTTTGAAACTCCCAACTCACCACTTAATTTATTTATCCGTGCAATTAATTTCGGTTTTAATCGTAATGAAAACATTTTATTTTCTTCTGGTTCTTTCATGTAATCGCCTTGAGGTTTTTTTCTAATCAAATATTTGTAATACACGGTATTATATTAATGGGTAAATAAAAAAAATAGAAAAAAAATTGGAATAATTCCAAAAATTATATCAGAAGTATAATGAATGATAGATAATGGTACAAAGAATATATGATAAGAAACCAATAAAATTATGAAAATTTGCCGAGTTGTAATCTTTTATATAATGTAAACGAAAAATAATTGGTAATATTACTGAGAATAAGTTCTAATCTAAAATATTCAATACTATTGAAAGAAACCTGTAAAAGGTTGAAAAATCAGATATATTTTGTTTTTAGATATTAGATAAGGATAGTTATACTTATTATAAAAAAGGATAAAGATTTAAGAATTCATTAAATCAATATCTATTGAATTAAATCTTAATTCACAGATCTTTCGCACTCCATGATTACCAGGTTCATAACGACTCATAACTAATCCTGACTTCTGCAAGATCGCGAGTTGTGCTGAACTATTTGCTTCAGTTTGGTTTAATTTTTTTGCAATGGCTGAAATATCTAGTGGTCCTTCAGACAAAAAGCGCAATATTTTCTGACGGGTTGGGCTTGACAGAGCTTTAGCTATTTTTACAGCTTCATCTCCGAGAATAAGACTGATTTTGTCTTGTTTAATTGATGAATAATCTTGAACGGATTCCATTTTTTTTCCCTCTATAATTTTTTTATATAAATGTTTAGTTAATTAAAGGTAACTCGCTTATTTAACCATTTTGAATGATTTGAAAGAAAAAAAGTGAAATTTTATAATACGGTGTATTACAAAGATAGATCTCTAGAAATTTTCTTATTAACTTTTTAATAAATTTTTAATAAGCATGAAAATTTTGATTTAGAATCTGTAATACACTGTATTAATATTAAATATCTTGGAATACATGTTCCCAAAGTTCAAATACAATGGTATTTCGCTTTTAAAAGTATAATATTCTAAATTGTGAAAGCTTTATCTTAGAAATTAAAAAATTTAACCAAAAATTTTAATTTGGATTTAATAATATTAATTATTGAGTAGATCTTTTTAAAATTTTATTGAAACTTATTTTACGATAGGCTCGAAAAATATCGTATTTTTTTTTTTTTTAGAAATTCGTATCAATGAAAATATAATTTTTGAAATTTGAGTTTTTTATAAAAACGGCGTAATTTCTAATTTAATATGGATACTTTATCAAAAACTTGAATTTCTAATGTGTAGTTCGTTGGATCCCTGTAAAATGCATTATAAATTCGAAATTTCTCTGTATGTGATGGTGGTTTTATACACTTAACATTTTTTGAAACAAGTTCTCTATGCCAAGCATCCACATCCTCTCTTGTGTCTACTACAAGAGTTAAACAAATCATTTCAGGATGTTCCAAGAAATCTGAATAATGAGAGCAAAATCCCCAGTATGCACCTTGATTTTTCTCTCCAATTCGATATATTATACAAGGATCTTGTTCTAAAGCTACTGTAAGGTGTAATATATCTTCATAAAACGATCGAATTTCTAACAAATCGCGACAATGTAGAAAAGTTATAGGGTAAGAAAATTTTTTGGGCATTTTCACGCAAAGATTATTCAGCATCAGGAATTATGAAAAGAACATTATTGCCCCTTACAAAAATTTCTTCAAATTTATTGGTCTCTTTCTTTTCTTTATTAAATTCTGAAGCATCAGTTAGAATTACATTCATGAAATTGTCGTATTCTTTTAGTTTGCCTTTATATTCTGTTCCATCTTTTAATCTGATTAAGATATTATTATTAAGTTTTTTTTGAAGTGCTCGTAGTGGGTTTCTAGAATTATTATAAGCCATGATTTTATTCTCCACGAAGGGTTTTTTTATTTATTTCATTTAAATAATGTATCCATCCTTAAAAAAAATTTCAAGACGCATGCTTTAGCTTCTGGTTGTGAACTATGAATAAGAAAAAAAATAAAAAAAAGAAGAAAGAAAGAAAAAAAGAAGAAATAATTGATAGTTACAATTCAGAAAGCTATACTGAAATATATGATAGAAGATATAAAGTGATTCAATTTGAGAAATTCGAGCCATTTTGGGAACCTACATATCAAGATCCAATTATTCTGCTGGATTATGGTTGTGGAACTGGTTTATTATGGGATTTCTATAATTCAAAATATCAAAATAGGCTTCATAATGGAAAAATCCGATTTATAAGCATTGATATATCAAAAGGCATGTTAAATATATTTAAAAATAAACTAAATCTTGCTAATAAATCCCCAAAATTGCATCTTAATGATGTTCATTTAGTTTGCTGTGATGGAGAACACCTTCCCTTTCGCTCAAACCACTTTAGATATATTTACGCGATTACAAGTCTTCAAAATTTATCCAATCTTGACCTTGGGTTAAAAGAAATCAATATAGTAAAGAAAAAAAGCGCAATTATTGCAATTAGTTATCTGCGAAAGAAAATATCTAAGGATTTACTCGCAGAAAAACTCAAAAAATCATTTGAAGGGTTTCAAATAAGACTACTTAAAACCGATTCGTCGGAAGATTGGCTATTTAAAATCAATTAAAAACCTATATTTTAATCAATTAATTTACAAGCGCGCAGTACATCATCAATTTCAAAGGTAGTGTTGTAGTTTTTGGTAAAAAATGTTTGTATATTGACTAAATCTCTTTTTAAGTAGGATAATGCATTTGGATGTGTTGATTCTTCCCATTGTGGCCAATCTATGATTCGAATTTCATTATCTGGATTAATTAATATATTGAATTCACAAAGATCACAATGAATCATTCCAGCTTCTAAGAAAAAACGCTCGACCTGCATTAGAATTTCATCTAATACTTCTCTTGGTTTCTCTAATGGTGGGGCTGTGCTTAATTCCTGACCATCGATTAATCCCATTGCAACAATATGCCTATTTTGAGCAAATGGTTTAGGGGCATCTAGTTTCAAAGGTTCAATTCTTTGTAAAGCAGCAAATTCACTTTCGGCAGAAAGCCTACTAATATATAACCAGGATATATGCCTTCGATTTTTTACATAATTGCGGAGTTTTCGAACTTTTCTAAAGCTTGTGCGGCCTATTCTATGGATTTTTAAAGCAATTTCATCTCCATCAGGGCTTTGACCAAAATATACATCTGATTCTTTACCTTTTCCGATGGGAGATCCTACTGCTTTTATTATTCCTTTTTCTCCTAAAGCATGGAGAGCGAGGATATCATATGATTCGAAGATTAATTGATAACCTATATATCCTAATTGAGAACTACGTTGTAATAAACCAAATTTATGAAGGCGATCCAAGCGGAATTGTGTTTCAGGACGTGGATAGCGACAATAGAAACTAATTTGGTCAACAGGAACATGAGAAAATCGGCGACTTCCAAGCTCAATGCCTACTAAAACCCTAATGTCTTCCGGTTCAAGTTCTCTTACAAAATTCGCAGCCCTAAAAATTTGTGTCATTATTCTCCCAACCCAAATTATTTCAAATATGGATTTTGTAATGAAAAAAAAAATAAGAGATATTAAAAAAAAAATCACTCAATCTGGGTAACTTTTATCATTTTATCCCCTTGAATAAAGGAAGGGATTAAATCTAAGCCATCAATTACCTGTGCAAAAACCGTATGAGCACCATCGAGATGAGCTGTGGCTTTTCGAGTAAGTACTATGAAAAATTGACTTCCTCCGGTATTTTTGCCCGCATGTGCCATAGATAGTGCGCCAGGTTTATGAATCAATGGATTTCCTTTTGTTTCGCATTTAATTTTATAACCTGGTCCACCCGTTCCAGTTCCATTTGGGCAACCCCCTTGAATAACAAAATCGGGAATAATTCGATGAAAAGTAAGACCGTTATAAAATTTTGAGTTAACCAATTTTAAAAAATTCGCAACAGTGCCCGGTGCATGTTCTGGGAACAATTCTATCATTATAGTTCCCTTTGTAGTTACCATTTTTACTTTAGGATTTGGCATAATTTGTCCACCTAATTAATAATAATTTATTTAAATTCTAAAATGTTCTGATAGATTAGCAATTTTTAAGAATTAAAAAAAAAACTTTGTTTTTTGTTATTACTGTTTAGTTTCCGCCAGAATGACTTGAAACCAGATCTAATTCCACCATGGTTATATTCTGCTCATTAATACTTTGTTTTGTTGTGGATAAATCCTTAAAGAGTTCTCCTTTTTCCACCGTTTTTCCGCTATTAAAAATCTGATGGTGCTCGAAGAGCTGATTAAGTTGATCACTCTCCAAAGGTCTGCCTGTATTTCTGAGTGTGGAAATTGCTTCTGAAAAGATTCGGGAAACGGTCATATTAGGATCGGTTATTTTGACAAAAAATGGCTTATTACTAAGCGCCGTGTTAATTTTAACAACATAATTGGCATTTTCAGATGACATAATTAAATCCCTCGGTTTTCTAATTGTTATACAAATTTTAAATATTAAAGTTTATCTCATATTTTTTCTAAATTGAGTTTCTATTCAATTTCTCGAAACTTAATATTTAAATTTAAAGTATGCAAATTTTCTAAATCTCTATTTAAAAGGTGGAATTTTAGCATTATGATCTAATGTTTATAATGGTATCTTTGAGAAAATTCACTTTTTTTCTGTTTCTTTCCTCTTCAAGAATTCCACCATCGCAATTTGCACATCTGAAATTTAAATCCATAGCATCTATAAAAATATATCGACCAGTGCAGCCATTATTGCACATGAAAAAGAAGTTTTCATTTTCAAATTTCATTCGAATGTCCAATTTTTCACTGACCGCATCTTTACGTTCAGATAACAAATTAGTAAGATTGCTAAATGTTTCTGTCCAATAATAAATATACCAGCCAGATCTCTTATCTCGAACTCTTTGAAATTCAGTTAACTTATTTTCATTTAAAATATAAAGTATTTTTCGGACAATATTCAGTCTTACTTCCGATAATTCAGCAATTCTTTCATCAGTTAAATCTTCATTTGTAGTTTTTACAAGAATCTTGGCGATTATTATTGCCTCTTTTCCGCCAAAGTCCAATAAAACTTTTTTTAACGTAGAATCGATTTCATTTTCAGAAATTTTATAACCGCCTCTTATAGTAAAAAATAGTAATAAAATAAATATTAGATTGGTAAAAAATTTTCCGCAAATCTATAAATAGGAGCCAACAACCTAGTTTAAAATTCTTTTTGGATAAAAAATTTAGGCGAAAAAACCTTATCCTAACATACTACAAAATATGCTACAAAAATATGTGAATGATAAATGGAACATTATTTGACTAAAATATTGAATGATCCAATGAATAATAATCCCGTTAAAGAGACGCCTGATGTGCATAAGCATTTTACGCGCTATTCAAAGGGACAATTTAGTGGACCTGCTGTTAAAATTTCTCAAACTAAAGATAAAATTAACATCTTCTGTTCTCATGAATATGAAGACGCTGTTTTAAGAATTGCTTTAGATATTATACCAGATGAAATATTAAATGTGACTGGGGCAATACTAGGTGCTATTGATTTTCTCCCACTTATTAAGAATATTGGATTAGGAAAGGATTTTTATCCAATAAAATCTAAAGGGAAAGCTGTTAATTATAGTGCTGTTTTAAAAACTGCAGTTTCTGTTGATAAGAAATTAATTGAGGCTCTTTCTGTTAAGGGTACTCCTTATATATATTCCCTTCTAAATTTTACTTCTGAAGATCAAAAGATTACCTTAAAAATTAAAAATAAACCTCCACGTCCTAATTCAAAAAATCCTGAGGATTCTGGTGTAGGAGCGAAGTTGAAATTTTGTATATTGAAAGGTATCCCCAAAACTCCCGAAACTTTGAAAAAGGTAATTGAAACATTTGCAAAAGATTTTGTTGATGAAATTCCAATAAAATGGAAATCGATCTTGATTCAAAATACTTATGAAATTTCTAACCTGGTTTTTCCTGAAAAAAAGGAAGGTCTATCGTCCCGTAAATTTCGACTCAATACATTGCGGGAAGGTAAACTTAATAGGGTTGCAACCATAGATTCAGCCGATTATAATAATTCCGTTGAGTTTAAAGTATAATAATTGAAATCTTATTTTTTTCTTGTTTCACCATTTTAATCGTTATTTTTTATAATAAACATTGTTTTTAGGTTAACTTCTTTTATTTAAACTATGAATGATACTATGGGACATTTAGGAGATATTCAAAATTTAATGCAGCGTATTGGAAAAGAAGACCCATCTTGGATGAAATCATTTCAAGGTTTTATGGGATCGACTAAAAAAGATGGTGCTCTATCATCAAAGATAAAAGAAATAATAGGTGTAGCAGTTTCGGTTAAGGCTCAATGTGAAAAGTGTATTGCCTGGCATGTAAAGGGCGCATTAGATCTTGGAGCAACAAAAGAGGAGATCATCGAAGCTGCCCAGGTAGCTGTTGTTTTAGGTGGTGGGCCTTCGTTAATGTACATGAAAAACGTGTATGATGCTTTAGATGCTTTAATTCAATGATTTTTTTTCGTCTGATTTTAATTTTGTTTTAGTTCTGCATAATTACAAATCATTTGCCTCAACAACTTTTTAAATTTTTTATCATTTCTCATAGACGATGTTATATCAGAATGCTTTGGAAAAATTTGGAACAAGTATTAAAAATTTTTTCATTAATTTAGACCCGATTGAAGCTTGGGGTTGGTTTTTTATTGTAATAGGCATAATATTTATATTTTTATTAGTATTTTTTACAGAATATAAAAGACCCGAACGGGATAGCATAAAATTCACAACTATCATAATCATATTAGCTTCAATATGCTTGGGATTGGGATTACACATGATCCTTACTTCTTCAGGTTTATGGTAGGGTTATTTTAGATAACAATTTAGACTTTTTTCTTATTTCTCTGCAATGTTTTAATTTAAAAGAGTATCTTTTTTATAGATACAAAATTATTTTACCTTGATTAAGAGATGCGAAAAAAGGAATCCCCCTTTTTACGGGTCTTTTTCCAATTATTTAAAAGTAATAAACAGAAAAACTACCGGAACCGCAAAAATTCTATAAATAAGATAAGAATTTTTCCTCTAATGATCTTGATAATGACTGGTTTGTTAATAATGACAAATATGACATCAACTATAGAAAATACTGAAGACAATCAAATATCATTTCCTCTATCTTCAGATATAACTCTAAAAGACAGCATACTTGAAAATCAAATATTAAAATATCAAACCTATTATCAACAAACACTGAGTCATGCACTTTGTGATGAAGAAGAAGACGATTTTATAAACCCCAAATATTATATATCAAATGTTACTCAAGCGATTACTTTCGATTCAAATAATAACATGTTAAATGTTCAAGAGAATGTTGATAATAAAAATTATAAATATAATGTTACATCAGCAAGCAACATACCTGTAGATACATTTAATTATCCATATAATAATGGATGGCAACACAATTACCCAAAAGAGAACTCTGAAATAACACTAAACACACAAGAAATCACTTATTTGACAATATACAGGGAAATTTCACTGGTTTCAACTTATAAATTTGAGGGACCTGAAGATTTGAAATATGGGGATGTAATTATTCCAACGGAAATCTTCACAAATTCCAATTCGAATTCGAGTTCTTTTGAAATTGCATTTGGTGTCGGGTGAGATCAAATATTATATGAAGCAACTTTAGAGAGCAAATATTATTTTCATGAAACTAGCGGTATTCTAATAAGAGTAGAAACAGAATGGCATCTGATAAGCGTTCAAGATGAGGTCGTATGGGAACATTGGAGCATAGAAAAAAATCTTGTTTCAATTGATGGTGAAAATTTAGTTTATACTTATGCGCCTCCTCCAGCTTACTTAGAATTTAATATAAATTGGCCTCTAATCACTCTTGTAATTGGTATTGTTGGTGTTTCTGTTTTTCTTTTGGTACTTGGAATTAAACCTAAGAAAAAATGATGAATAAATCCTTTTTACCGATGAAGGAAGGATAAAAACTTTAGATTCTTCTGAAGGTCATGTGTAGCATGGAGAAAAGGATGAAATTTTATTACTTTTTTTTTTCTATATTCTTACTTTTTACCCATAAACTGAAAATATTTAAACTTTAAAATAAAAATATAATTATGCTTTTACAAGGTGGATTTGATCCATGGGTTATATTGTATGTTTTAGTTGCTACAATATTCCTTTGGTTGACGTTATGGTTAGCAACGAGATTTATCGTGACAAAAGATTTCGCATCGAGAAAGAAAATTATGTTACTTCTTGTTGCTTTAATTATGGTTGTGCTCATTCCATTATTATCGGGTGTGATCGGAATCATAATCAGCTGGCCAGGGCAAGCAATGGTATGGTTAAGAGATTTAATTGATGGGGGTGGCCACAATTATGTCACAGCTTTGGTTCCCATTATAATATTTCTTCTTTTCCTTTTGATTTTAAAATTTTTAGCCGGAATGGATTGGAAGGATACAACTTGGGTAGCTTTGATTGCTCTATTTCTGTTGTATTTATTATATTCTCTTGTTCCTGAATTAGATTTTCTCGGACAAATGTCTTGAGTTTACAAGATAATTTATAAATATCATTTTTTAAAGAATTTTCTAATTTTGATTCAATCGACATATTTTTTCTTATAATTATCCAGCTATTACGGATATTGTATTACAAATTGATAAGAATATCTAATTTAATTT
>JAUWOE010000215.1 GCA_030612265.1 Promethearchaeum sp. | reverse complement strand
TGGGGTGACCTTCTTCCAACACTATGATTTCTCCGCAAAGTTCGCATTCATAATAACGGTGATTTTTACTGCGTTTCATTTTACGTTTGCACTTGGGACAAATTTTCTTCTTTTCATCGAATAATTGGTTGATTTCGAAATCTTCCCGATCTGGATGAGGTTTGGATGAAATTTTTCCGATTGGTTCAAAATTTTCATCAAAATCATCGTAAATTCGTTTCAGAGCAATAATAAAGTTATCCAGTTCGTCGATTTCTTCAATCTTAATCATTCCCGCATGCATATTTATCGATTTCTTCCACCACGAAATACGAATGTATTTCATTGTAGGGATATCGGGGGAGTGACAAAGCAATACGGCAATCCACCATTTATCTTTTTCGCGAGCGACTGTGATGCCTTTCTCAGCAATTTCCCATTTCGGATTTAAGGATGTATTTTTCATGAAAAAGGTTCCATCATGGATTTCTTCTTGTTTCTCCTCCACTTTTTCCCCTAATTCAGCAGATTTAATGATTTTTCTGCACTTGGGGCATTGGTGAATCATTGGCACCAGCTCTACCAATTCTGCTTGATTGCAAGCGGGGCACATTTTTCCCATTTTAATTCTCCTCTTGATTTAACCTTTTACCGGGATTCATATATCCGTTAGTTAAATTAAATTTATCTCTTTGGAAATGGCATACTTATTTCCATTATAGTCATCTTTGGTTTTTCTGGTTTCAAAGTGTTTCTCTTCACTTAGAATGGGTATAGTTCGCATCTATTTCTGGATACTCTGTTTCCACTTGGCGAAACTCCGTTAATTGGGATGATTGAAATGGTTAAAAACCGTAATTAGATAAATAAAGGGTATCCAATAAACTTTATGCTTCCTCTTTTCAAAGGAAAAAATAACCCTATTATATCTTATGGACGCCATCAGAAGGAGTAACTTCGTATGTAATTGCAGCTATTCCGAATTTTTCTTGGTATCCCTTTAATTTTTCAATAAATTCAGGAATTGCCTTCTTTTCTATCAAAGTTAGAGTACACCCTCCAAAACCTGCACCAATCATCCTTGAACCGTAGCAACCTTCGATTTTTTGCGCTGTTTCAACTAACCAATCCAATTCTGCACATGAAACCTCATAATATAATCGTAAACTCTCATGGCTATCATTCATTAATTGACCGAATTTTTTTAAATCTCCTTGTTTTAATGATTTTTCACCTTCAATAACCCGGTTATTTTCAGAAATCACATGAAAAGCCCTTTTCTTTTCTTCGGGAGTGAAAAATTCACGAGCTTTTTCATAATCATCCTTATTATAATCTCGTAAAGATTTTCCAGGTTTTACTTCATTCAAAACCTTAACGGCTTCTTCACATTCAAAAACTCGTTCATTATATTTTGATGTACTCAATTTATGAGAAATATTTGAGTTTGTAATGATAAATTCTGCAGATTTTAATTTTAAAGGAATATAGCGATGTTCTAGTGATCTACAATCTAAGAAAAATGCATTTTCAGCTTTACCAAATTTAGCGGTAAATTGATCCATAATACCACATCTTACGCCTACAACCTCTTGTTCAGCCTGTTGGCAATATTTTACCAGATCTTTATCTTTAATATTTAATTTATATAACTGTTTGACACCATAAGCTACAGCTACCTCTAATGCAGCCGATGAGGACAATCCAGCACCCTCAGGAATTGAACCCGTAAAAGAAACTCTTACACCTCCAAATTTATGCCCGTTTTTTCGTAGAATTTTAACAACTCCAATAGGATAATTTGCCCAATCATCGTTACCGCTACTTTTCATTAGATCAGTATACAAAGAAACAATTTTTTTTTCTTTATCCAAAGAGTAAACAGAAATTACTTCAGAATCTGGTATCCGTGATATTGCTATATCAATTCCAAGAGAAATAGCAATAGGTAAAACAAAACCATCATTATAATCTGTGTGTTCTCCAATTAAATTAACTCGCCCAGGCGAGTGAACAACTAATTCTGGAGCTTCACCAAAAATATCATTATGCTTATCAATAAGTAAATTCTTGATTTTCATATCCAACAATAACTATTATTTACGTATATAAAAAAGACTTACCTACGATAATCATATAGTTTGGTAAAAAAGAAGAAAAAGAAGATAAAAAGTTATCTTAGACCCATTTCAGCACAGAAGTTATCGTATAAACGTTTTATTCGATCGTGAGTTGGTCCTCGTCCTTCAACTCCCGATTCAGTAATGATAATTTTCCCGCCTAAAAGTTTAATTGAACCGCCATCATCATGTAATTCTATGCTTTCGTCTGGAAGAATCTTTCTTAATCTTTCAACAAGTTTATCCATCGGGAAAGGTTCTCCTTCAATTGCGATGGTCTCCCAAATTCCGCGAATAAAAATTTTCTCAGTTTTTTGTCTTTTTTCATTAATAGCATTAGCAAGACAAATTGATAATGAATTTACTTCAAATCCTACAAGACGACCAGTATAATAGTGATCTTTATCAATAACTACTCTAACCATCGAATTAAGGGCTTGTACAATTTCCTTATTAAATTCCCGTGCCGCGTTAGAAGCTATGCTCATAATATCTTTTATACTTAAATTCTGAAAAACTTTGCGAAAATTAGAAATTAGATAACAAATAGAAATTAGATTATGAAAGAGAAATCCAAAATCCACAATAAGAAGGTGAATCATTTAGATAAAGGTGAAAAGATTTTGGATTATGAAATTCTTCCCAAAACACATTCCCCAATGTATTTAATGCATAAATATTGGGCGAGAAAACCAGCAAATATCGTTGCACATTACATCCAACGTTATTGCACGGAAAAGGGGATTGTTTTAGACCCTTTTATGGGATCTGGAGTAACAATTTTAGAATCTATTTTTAATAACCGCTTAGCCATTGGCGTTGACTTGAATCCAATGGCAAATTTTATAACAAAAAATACAGGAATATACGCAGATATTCCTAAACTCGAAAGAGCATTTAATATTATTAAAGAAGAAGTAGAAAAAAAGAATTCTATATTTACAAAATTATATGAACTTCAATGCCCATCATGTAAGAACAGTAGTACGATAATTACTCACTTGATTTGGTTAAAGAAGAAAGATGATTTGAACCATGAATTAGAAGAAATTCGTTTTAAATGTTCAAATTGTGGAGAAATAATTGCAAATCATTCGAATTTTAACGAAATATTTATTTCAATTAAGCCCTTTGTATTAAAACAAGAAAAAATTGCTTTAACACTGCTTTCTCTAGAACATATAGCGATTCCGAATGTTTCATTCAAATATTCAAATAATCAAGCGTTTATCCAACTACGACATAATCTACGAAAACAACCAGAACTTACTGAACTATTTACAAAACGAAATTACACTTTTTTGGTTTTTCTAATCAACTTAATCAATGATTTACCAGAAGATTATGAAAATGAGAAAGAACTCTTAAGATTCTGCTTTACCAGCTCTTTAGGACAATCTAGTAAAATGGTATGGGTCATCAATAAACGTAAAGGAAAAACATTGAAAAAAAAGCAGGTAGGTTCTTGGACACACCATTTTTTCTGGGATCCATCAAATTTTTTTGAGGTTAATGCTTGGAATTGTTTTAAACAGAGATTTTCAAAACTTAAAAAGGGAAAAATAGATTCAAACGAACGGAATAATAAATCGCAATTAAAATTTAAATTAGCAGATTCGTTTAAAGATCTTTCAATAAAAACCCCTGTCTTATTATGGAATAAATCTTCAACACAATTGGAACTACCGGATAATGTTGTAGACTTTGTTTTCACAGATCCTCCCTACGGAGATTCAATTCAATACGGTGAGCTTTCCACGTTTTGGAATGTTTGGATTGATCAAAAAATGGATGCTTACAAAAAAAAAATTGAAACTGAAGAAATTGTAATTAATTCACATCAAGGAAAAAATTTGAATTCATACGAGAATAAGCTTAAAAAGGTATTTCGTGAAGTTTTTAGAGTTTTAAAGCCAAATAAGTATATGGTTTTGACTTTTCATAACACTTCTTTTAAAATTCGAAATGCTTTGATTAATTCGGTAATATCTTGCGGTTTCGAAATATGTCAAATATTATTCCAATTACCATCCAGGGTTTCAATTAAATCAATGCTGCATCATGAAGGATCTCCAATAGGAGATTATTATATCAGGTTCCAAAAACCACGTCAAAGGTTAAACGATAAAAAAAATACCTACCCAAATCCTTTAAGTGAAGAAGAGATCTATAACAAGATTAAAGTTTACATTATCAATATTTTAAAAAAGCGAGGAGAACCAACCAATTTCATCTGGATTTCTAACTTTTTAGATGAAATATTATTTAAAGGTCACATATTTCCTCTAGATAATCTTGAATCATATATTATACGATTAAAAAACTCCAATATTTTTTTTATTAATGAAGAAGGAAAATGGTGGTTTACATCTGATTCAAAACCAAAAGATTGTGAAAAACCATTAACCATTAAAATTGAAGAATTCCTTGAAAATTATCTCCAAGATCATTGGGCTGAGATTGGATTATCAAAAAAAACCTATAAACAAACAATATTTAATGAAATTTATCTCGAATTTCGCGGTATTTGTACTCCAGACAAGTACTTAATTAATCAAATAATTGAAAAAGCGGTTACTTCTCATAAAAAAACCGAAATCATTTAATTTTAATAAACTGGAAATTTTATTTTTCATATTCCTTTTATTATTGTAGGAGAAAAATATTTTGGCAAATTGTAATTATCCCGAATGTGATGAGATCTTAAATTATTTGCCCTTCAAATGTAGGTATTGTGGGGGAACTTATTGTAAAAAGCACAGATTACCAGAAAATCATAAATGTTCCTTTGAGCTTCAAATAATACCTCAAAAAGAAGTTTCCCAAGAATCTAAATTTTCAAAAATAGAAGTGAAAAAATTAAAAGAGAATCAAATTCCCGAAGATAAAACCTATGAGCAAATTGATAAGGAAATGAGAAATTATATTCGAGAACAGGAAAGAGCTGCAATGCCTCCTCCTCCAAGTCGCTCGGGTGGACTTTTTAGAAGTAGAACAAGAGGATATTCCCCATTCATAACAAGAGCGAGTAAACCAATAGGAACTTATTCTTTAATGGGAATTACAACTTTCTTCTTTTTTATCTCATTAATTGAGATTATTAAGCCATTTCTTTATCTTAATCTAAATTCTCTTAGAATTAATTTCTTTTTTTACTTTATTTCTATTTTTACATCAATATTTACCCCTAACACCCTGTTTTCATGGATATTTACATTACTCATTCTTTTTTGGTCGGGCAAAGTAATAGAATTACAGATGGGAACAAAATTTTTATTATCATTATATATGATAGCGGGGTTAGCAAACGGTTTTGCAATTCTTTTTTTACAATCAATCGGTCTTGTTATTCAATTTCCGTTTTTCTTGTCTATTACTAATAATTCCAATCTATTTTCTACTCAAAATGGAGCTTATTATGGATTAATGGTATTTCTTCTATATCGTATAGGTTTGGACCGCGAAATGAGGTTCTATTTATATTTTATTCCTATTAGAATGAAAGCTAAATACATTCTATACATTATTGTAGGAATTCAGTTAATATATGGAATTTTTGGATTAATAAATCTCTTTCTTGGGAATGTTAGCGGTGCTTACTACATTTTGTCATCTTTCCCTCAATTAGCTGGGGTCGGGGTCGGAGCATACTTCTGGAAAAGGTTCGGCCGTCAAATTGTTAATTTCGTCTAATTTTTTTTTTTTTCATGCAATAACTTTTTTACGATTAAATAGTAATGGTTGATATAATGAGCAATGAATTTGAGGTATATTTAGAAATTCCAAAAATTGCAGGTAAAATTGAAATTTCCAATGATCAAAAAGTGATTTATATAGGAAAACGTGAAATTAAAGATTGTGTTGTGAATCCTTTATCAGATCCAAAAGCTTTTGATTCAATTTCTAGCGTAAGAACTGATAAGGATACAGGTGCAGTAATTAAACAACAATTTACAATAACTAAAGATAAAGACAAATATTTTATTGAAGATCCAAATAGCACTAACGGAACTTATCTAGGAAACTTAAACCTTAAACAAACACCCACAGCACCTTTGAAGAATGGTGATGAAATAATTGTTCCTCTTGAAGAGAATGGAAAATTACAGCAATTAAAAATATATTTTCATATTGAAAAGAAAAAATCCTACCAAAATGCTCATACACAGCAAAAAAAAATTGAATATCAACCATCTGATGAGGATGAGGCACAATACTATGATCCTACGATTACACCTACAATCCCATCTCCTGTAAATAAAGCAATCAAAGCAAGTTCATATCAATTCAAATCTTTTATTTATGATCCGAACGATCCAATGAACACTTCAAATAGTTTCATTATGGTACAGAGAATGCAAACCATTCCACCGAATGCTTTCCAAGCTAATTCTGGTTTAGACCTTTCCATGGTATATAAATTGGAAAAAAGCGAATTTTGGCATATCTTAGTGGCCTTCGGACTGCTCTTTCTAATGGTTTATAGATATTATATAAATATTAATGTTATAATGTTAATTA
>JAUWOE010000155.1 GCA_030612265.1 Promethearchaeum sp. | reverse complement strand
GATTTTATGAAATTATCCGGTGTGAACAAGCGAAGGGAGTGAATCTCTTCCCGAGAGGGTATTGTTTTTCGAAGGTTCGAAAGATGAAAAAACCAATTTCGTCGAGATTTCGTCGGTTTCTATTTAAACTCACTTAGTGATCTTTTCTTTCTTTTCAAGGTATCAAATTTTAAAATTCAGTAATGATTTAAATATTTAGTTTATGTCTAATAAAAAAGAGGATATTGATTACTTTCAGAAGATGATTGATTCTGAAAAATTTATCATACTTGGTAAGATGGCATCATCTATTGCCCATGAAATAAACAATCCGGTCATGATAATTCAGAATTTAGTTTCACTGATAATAGACGAAATAGATGATGGAGGTAAAATAAATTGTGATCCCTCTTCTGAAAATTATGAAAATCTTCAAGAAATCATTAATGAATGTAAAAGAATTTCGAAAATAACTAAAAATCTACAAGATTTTTCGAGATCAAGCTCAAAAAAACCGCAGATGAAAAAACTTGAAGCTGTAATACTAAATGTTGTTAATTTTATGTATCATCTTTTTGTTAAAAGCCAAGTTCAAGTAAAAATTAATGCAGAAGCAGTTAAAACCAATTGCCTAGTAAAACAAGATCAAATTCAACAAGTATTTGTTAATCTTTTGGATAATTCTCTTTTTTCATTAAATAAAAAATTTGGTTCTAATAAAACACCAAGAGAAAAGAAATTTATTGAAATAACCTTTAAAAATAAGTCAATTGGAAAAGGTAAAGATAAAATTGAATACCTTGTCGTTGAATTCTATGATGATGGAATCGGTATCCCTGAAAAAGATAAAAAGCGCATTTTCGAGCCATTTTTTACTACAAAAAAAACAAAAGAAGATTTTCATGATGAACTGGATAAAAATAAGGGTTTAGGGTTGGGATTATCATTTAGTCAAGTTATTTTAAAGGACCACAATGGTTTTATAGAATTTAACTCTGAAGAAAATCAATTCGCCCGTTTTAAAATTTATTTACCTGTTTTTGCAGACAATTCAAGAGTACAAAATAATTTGGATGATTCAGAAATAGTATTTTAAATAAAAATAATTGCTTCGTAATTCTCCAATATATCTTTGGTTTTACCAAAATACTCCACGATTCTGTTGGAATTTTCTATTTTGTATTGAAGAGAAGTTTTTATTTCTTTCACAGTTAACGGTTCCTGGAAGATATAAAGGGAATGAATTGGATATTCTAAAATTTCGTTTTCTTCTAAATAATTTTCGTAAATATTTTCTCCAGATACATATTTTCCATCGAATTCAATAATCCATTGCACAAATGGGTGTGTTTTATCGCGAAATTGAACTGAACAATGTACAACTTTGAGATAAACATCTTTTCCATTAATCTTATTGATTTCTCGATCCAGAATTGTTTGAAAATTATCCCAATACAGTTCTATTTCGGATTTGTAATTTAAAGGATTATTTAGAAATTCTTTGTAGTTTTTCCAGGTCGTATCTTTTTCTAAATCTAGATAATCGTATGTAATTGTGTTAGAAAATTTTAATTTTAAGTTATTTTTAGATATTTTCATCACAGAACTTGCAAAAATTGGTTTTAAGTTATGATATTCACTCATCTTTTATTATTCCAATTATTATAATATCTATTCGACCTTTTTTCCTTGTTAAATGATTTGTTATCATCTGTATTAACCATCTCAAGCATCCATTTATTTTCTGCTTCAATTTTCCATTTAGATCCCCAATTTGGAAACCCACTTTTTACAAAAGCTTGCCGACGAGGAAAATCTTGATAAATCCAATGAAATAATGAAAAAAATCGTTTAGCTCCACTTTCTAACGTAACTTTATGCGCGGGTACATTATATTCTTCAATTATATGATCTAAATAAGTTTGTTCAACTAAATCCTGTAAATAACCCTCAATTTTTGCATCATGATAATTGTATCCTTCTTCTTTTAGAAAAACTCTAGCTAAATCAAAGCAATTTCCGGTACATAAATAAATATCCTCTGTTTTTGGAATATCCATCTCTTTAAAAGTCTCCACGAAAAGATCCTTGATATATTCCTTTGTTAATTTATTGAAATCCGGTGATTGATATAATTTTAAAGGGACCTCTTTTTTTACCAGAGTATTGGTCTCGCGCCTCCAGAATAAAATAAAGGCTGATCCAACCAAATCGCCCGTTCCTGCATCATCTATGAATATCCCCATTCTCAATTTATTTCAATGGTTAAAGATATATTTAATTATGGATTGTGAAATTATTTTAATCGGAAATGAGTTATTAATTGGAAAAATACGAGATTCAAATGGCCAGTGGATAATTGAAAAGTTATTACAATTTGGAATCAAAATTTCCCGAATAACCACAATCCCAGATGATATTGAAATCATAAAAACTACAATTCAAGAATCAATTAAAAGAAAACCTGAATATATCTTTACATCTGGAGGTTTAGGCCCAACGTTTGATGATATGACTTTAGAAGGCGTATCTTTAGGTTTAAATCCACTTTGTAATCTGGAATATAATGATATTGCTTTTAACATGATTAAAGATATTTTTAAAAAAAGATATCCAAAAAAATTTAAAGAAATTACAAACGTCGAGCAATATTTAGTCAAAAATTACCCCAATGTAAAGAAAATGGCAAAAATCCCGAAGGGGAGTAAACCACTTTTTAATCGAGAGGGAGCCGCACCTGGTATCTATATTGATGGTAAATTTACAAATGGTTTGTCAAAAATAATATGTATGCCCGGAGTTCCCGGTGAATTGAAAGCAATATTTTGGGATCATATCATTCCCGAGTTAAAAAAAAAAATTTTGCTGGAAATGGTGAGTTTCATGAATGCAGTTTCATATTTCATAATGTAAGTGAGTCGAAATTGGGAGAAAAAATATATGAAATTAAGGATAAATATCCCGAAATTTGGATAAAAACTCACCCACATAAGAGAATGATTGATAATCACCTAAAATATGCTGTGGAATTACATTTAACATCTTTCTCCAATAAAAATTTAATTTCTCAAGAAATGAATAACCTATGTTATATTCTTCATGATTTTGTTGAGGAGAATGGTGGAAGTTTTATTACAAAATAATAATTTTGAGTTTTGAATCATAAGAATTTTTAATAAAAAAACATAATGATTTTTATGCCAACTTCAAAGCGATTTGTTGGATTAGATGTAACAAGGGGTTTTGGAATAATGGTAATGCTTTTAATCCACGCGATGATTCAGCAAATCGGGGATTATGACGATTCTATTTTTATTCCTCATGTAAAAAGCATGCACCCTGTTGCTTTAATACTTCTTGCTCCACTTGTTCTACTCGGACTTTGGGGAACAGCCTTTCCCCTAATCGCTTCAATAACAATATCAGTTCAGATGCTTGATTTATCTAAAACTCATCCGGACCGTTTAGGAAAATATGTTCTTGGTCGTTTTTTTACTGGATTTATTTTAATAGTTTTAAATCAGATAGCTATGACTCTTTTTGAAGCTCGTTTCTTCAAAGAAGGAAAGTTTTTCCTACCTGAATTTAATATTCGTTATGGTAGTAATATAATCGATGCTATTGCATTTACAGGTGTGATCACTTCATTTTGTTTATATATTTACCTGATTATTCGTAAAAAAATTGATAAAAAAAAACAGAATTTAGAGATTGTAATATTTTTCTTAGTTTTAATTATAATTTGGTTTGTGTTTACTCCATTTTTAATTCCAATCGGGAGACAAGTTTATAGTTGGGCGGATGAGCATTCAATGTTTTTTCTTAAATATATAGTTTCAAAATTCGTATTAGGACGTTTCACTCTTTTTCCAGTTGTGGGATTTGGTTTTCTTGGTATGATATATGGTTTATTTCTTCACAATGAATATTCTTTCAAAAAAATCTTCATCTTTTCATTGATCCTTACAATTGTTTGCGTAATCATATTTCTTATTTTTCTTTTTATTGACTCGAGTTTTTTTAATGACTTTGCGAGTTTAAATGCTCCAATACAACTTCAAATTTTAAATTTAGGCTTAATTCCTCACTTAATTCTTGCATTTAGCCGCGGACCTGATTTCTCCCCAGTTGAAATTCGTCATAAACGTGCATCTCGAACGACTTGGATGCGAAGGTATTCCATAATTTCTTTAACAGCTTTTTCAATTGCAACATATATTGGTGAATGGATTTTTCATTTTTTCACAGAAATTTGGGGCTCATCAATAGATAGATCCGGGGAGATACCTATTATATCATGGAATTTTTTTCAAATAGCTGCTTTTCTTATTACTGTGATGGCTTTTTGGGAATTACTCGTTCGTTTATGGGAAAAAATTGATTATAAAGGTAGTCTTGAATGGTTTATGATTGTTATCTTATCAAAAATCGTTCAAAGAAAATCCTCTAAATTAAATGTTGAAAAAATTCTGTATGAACCAAATAAGCCACTAGTTGTTGAAGAAGAAGAACTCTAATACAAATTTGTTTATAGTATTCCAATAATTACTATTCTTATAATAAATCAACTTTAAAATTAATTAAAATCTTCTTTTCTCGACATTAAGTTTTTTATTCATTTTAATGGCGAATAAATTATGGATACAGAAGTAATTGTTGAAGAACCAGAAGAAAAATGGTTTATCCTCTCCAAAGAAGAGGTTGAAGAAAAATTATCAACAATGAGAAACATTTTTTTCTGTTTTTTTTTTTATAGAATTATTTTATACATTGATAAAAACCTTTTTTGGAGTAAGCAATATTATTAAGATTAATAATGTCAAATATTGATGAACAGCTTGATATTTTATTAGATAATTATTTTAAAGTTACCAAAGAGTTTACTGAAGCTGTTTATATTTTTAACCGAGATGGACTATTATTACAAAAAAAAACAAGCCCAGAAGAAGAGAGAAATATAGAAGAAATTTACGGTGCAATAGCTGGGACTGTTGAAACTACTCTAAAACGAATTACTTCAGAGTATGTTGGATCATTTGGATTGGGTACTTTTGATGTTGAAGATTATCGCTTAATTTTTCTGGAAGCAGGTGTTGAAGCCATTTTATTATCAGTATTCCGCTACGATGTTGAGATGAATAAGGTATTACCGTACTGTTTCCTAATTGCTGAGAAAATTTCAAAAATTCTGGAAGGTGAAACTAAAAATATCTCGTTAACCGTTCCAAATCTTCAATTAGGACCAGAAATTTCATTATCGGCTAAGAAAATTAAAAGTTTGAAAATTAATGAGGAGCAATTTAATAAAGAATTGAAGAAAAAGAAAAATTTGAGATTTAAATTAATCGTTTTAGGAGATCCTAGCGTTGGGAAAACAACTTTAATAAATCGATTTGTAACCAATCAATTTCACACTGAATATAAACCTACTCTGGGGATTTCAATTACTAATCAAGAATATTACATTCAAGGATTTGAAGACAATATTCTAAATTTCATGATCTGGGATTTAGCTGGTCAAAAATTTTTCCAACGTGTCCGAAAAGCATATTACAAAGGAGCAAATGCTGCTTTTATTGCATATGACATCACAGACCGTAAAACATTCGAGTCTGTTGAGAAATGGAATAAGGATATCAAAGAAGTTTTACCAGAAATTCCTATAATAGTGTTAGGGAACAAGATCGATTTGAATAAGTCCCGAAAGGTCTCAACAGACGAGGGAATTGAGTTAGCTTCTAAATTAAAGTGCTATTTTTTGGAATCATCTGCAAAATCTGGTGAAAATGTAAGAGATGCGTTTAATATGATTGGTATTGGGCTATTTTTTGTACAAGCCAGCAATTAAAATGCAATTTTTCTTCTTTTAATTATTAATGAAATTTTTCATTATTTTTTAGGAAATAGAAAAAGTAACTTTTTTTTTTGATTATTTCCAATGAAGCTTATTATGCTAACTGTTGAAGAAATAATTTCTAAGGCAAAAAATGCAAATCGTAAAATTTTAACAGAATTTGAATCAAAAGAACTTTTAAAAATAATAGATATTCCAATTCCAGAACAAGTATTAGTCCCAGTAAAGGATGGGGAAGATGCCGTCCTTAGTGCTTGTGAAAATACCGGTTTTCCTGTAGTAATGAAATTAATGAGTGATAATATAGTGCATAAATCAGATTCTGGTGCGGTAAAACTGGATATTTCCGATATTGAATCTGCTAAACAAGCTTATAATGAATTAATGAAAATAGATTGTGATAATGATCCATTAAAAGCAATATCTATTCAGGAAATGGCATCTAAACCTATTGCAGAGATTATTGTAGGTTCTTTACAAGATCCTCAGTTTGGCGCAACCGTTATGTTTGGAATCGGTGGTGTTCTAGTTGAAATTATGAAGGATGTCTCATTTAGAATTGCCCCAATTTCTGAATTTGATGCGGATGAAATGATTCATGAGATTAAGGGTTTTAAGATTTTAGATGGTTATCGAGGAAATGATAAGGCAGATTTAGAATCTCTAAAAAAACTCTTGATAAAAATCGCGGATTTGGCTTATAAACACGATGAAATCTCAGAAATGGATTTGAATCCGATATTTATTTACAAAGATGGTCTAAAGGCTGTTGATGCGCGTATCATTTTAAAGTTCTAAAGTGATTGTCTCTTATATCGGTATCCACACGTTTCATTTTTATTTTTATTTTTCACTTAAATTCTCATTTATGATTTTTTTTTTGGAACCACATTTTTATAGCATTGAGTTCCCTTTATATACCTCACCTATCATTTCAAAAAATATATATGATTTTTGAATTGAAATATTATTATAGAAAATTTTAAGAGTTCGCCATTTGAAAATCGATCTCTTTGGAAGTGAATTCTAATATGATTAAAAAAACCTTAAAAAAAAAATTCAAAAAATTGCAGATATTTATCACACTTATCTTTCTCTGCATGTTTATATTTGGTCCTCTCCCTAATCATGATTTTACAAATAATGATGGTCAGGAAACTACTAATAATTCATTAAACAATATCCCTAAAATACAAGATTATACTACAAATTCTTCTGGAAATTCAGATTGGGTGGATGTAACAATACACCAAGCCTATAATAATAAATCAATTTTCGAAATTAATGAAACTTCTACTTCATTTACAGTTCCTGCACCGAATGCGACAGATTTTTCAAGTTCATTTATCAACATTTCTATGGACGATCTTTCAATAAATAATGTTACTTATACCATCGAAGATGCAACTCAAACTCAATATCCAGTTGCTGCAACTCCATGTTTGGCGTCATTTGAAGCACCGTCGAATTGTTATTTGTTAAATGCAAGCTTTTATACATGGAAGAAAAATATACAAAATGGAACAATGACCGTATATTTATACCAATCCAAGAATGTAACAAACGTAATTGCTCCAGATACCAGTTCTGAGTTACCTATTGGTTCAATAACGGTTGATAACAGTATTACAGGAGAGTGGGAAATTGATACTTTTACTGATGTTTTTTTAAATAATTCAAAAACGTTTAATAGTACATGGTTTATCGGTTTGAAAGACGATGGGGGAATTGAAAAAGATTCTTCATGGGAGAGAATAGCCGATATATCAAATGGAGACAATTCCTTATGTTACGAAGGAACTACTCTTATAGATTTAGGAGGAACTGGACTCGATTTTTTAACAAAAGTTGGTCTTGGAATCGACCCTAATACAGTAAACTCAACCGATATTAATTTATGTATTAATTCTACGCAATTTACTGATAATTCTACAGAAAGTGGTTCGGGTTGGTGGAATTCTACCCAGAGATTCCATGGAAATAACAATGAACTAAATTTCTCAATAAGTGCAGATTGGTTTAATTTTGAGTTCAATATTACAGATATTCAAGTAAATTATACAAAATCCTTTACTGCAAATACAACTTATACCGTTGAAAGTGGCTCTGATGTATATTGGGAATCGGAAGCTAATTTCACCGCGTTCGATCAGCGATTAAATAATAATACTCTGAATTTTACTATTCCTTCAAGTTGGAATGTCTTAAGTTTAACAAATGACACTACTCCAGTAACGATAGATAACATATTTCCAAATGGGTTATGGAAAATTGTCAGTGTTTATGATACTAAAGCGACCGATGGAAATTGGACTTTGTATTGTAACTCTACAAATCTATTAGATGATGTAAAAATCGGAGTTGGTGGAAAGGAAACTGCCATAGCTTATTCCAACGAAACTCTGCAATTTAATGCAACTTTCTCAAAACCAATTTCTGGAAATGTAAATCTTAGTGTATACAATAATTCCATTAACGGCGAACTTATATTCTCGAAAATATCATCAATAGTGACTCCTTCTTATGATGTAATACTCAGTAATTGGACAATATCGGAGAATCTAACTACATACGGTGATCATAGAGTCCAAGTTACATGGGAAAATGAAACAGATGTTGCAATTTACGATAAAAATATTACTATTGCAGGGGAAACAACTTATTCTATTCAAAATATTAATGAAACAGAAGTACTGAACACTGCAGATGCCTTTAATATTACAGTAGAGTATTTTGATGAATTTGAAAAAGAAAATGTAACGGGAGCACTGATCGGATATGATCTTGGTTTGGGAGGTGGTTGGCAAACTAATGGAACTCAAAGTAATGAAGATGAAACTTATAATATTACCATAAATCCTGTAGATTATTCAAATGGGTTTCACACAATTCCAATTACAATAAATAAAACCAATATGATGAATTATACTTTCAATTACAATTTCTATATAGTTATCGAGACTCAAGTACAAGAATTAACAGAAAATTGCACTATAGAAGATGTAATTAGAGGGCATAATGCAACTTATTATCTGAATTTTA
>JAUWOE010000161.1 GCA_030612265.1 Promethearchaeum sp. | reverse complement strand
ATGTTTATAACCATTTATTTTGCTCCCGATCATTTTTTTTGTATATTATATTCTCTTTACAGATAAATCTGGTTTGGGAGGAATTCGATGAAATATCGGAATAGGTTTTCCAAGAGTAAAACATCCCCATACCATATGTCCACGGGGAATTCCGATAAATTTACTTAGAGATCTTAGTCTCTGAAGAGATTCTTGAGCAAATCCAATCCAGCAAGAGCCTAATCCAAGAGATTCTGCAGCCAGCATACCGTAAGTCATAATAATTCCACTATCGCATCCTGCTAAGTTACCATAATTCGGAGAATATAATATAATTACACATGGTGCATCAAAAAAGATAGGATCCTTACCAGCAAGAGAATCTCCAATAATTCGGTCCAAGGATACAGTGAAACTTGGCTCATTTATTGTTTTTCTAAGTTGTCCATAAATGAAGAAATTTTTTATTAAGAAATTAGTCACCAATTTCCGAGTTAAGCTAATAGAATTAACAACCTTCTGTGATAGGGTCTTAATTTTCTTTGGATCGGTTAATATTAAAAATTTCCAAGCCCTTGCATTGCTTGCACTCGGAGCATACTTCATTACATCAAAGATTTCTTTAATTTCAGACTCTGAAACAGGTTCTGGTAGATATCGACGGGTGGAACGTTTAGTTTGTAAAAGTAATTTTAGCTGGGGAAACAAAGTGTTAAAATCAATGGATTTTTTTGGTATCTTAATCAATTTTTCAACGCTTTGATAGATTATAGCATCTGTGGGACATATTGAAATACAATGGCCGCATTGAATACAGCTGGAATAAGGATCAACATATGCCACTGTATCTTCTGAATCGGTTTTTTCATCAATAAAAAGGTGTGATGGGCATTCTGCAACACATTCCAAGCAATTAATGCATTTTTCATGATCGATTTCGATTATTTTCATTTGATTCTCTTATTTTATTTCATTTCAAAGGAAATAAAAAGTCATTGCTATTTGAATGAATGTTTTTAAAAATAATCACTAAATTTTTTTCAAAGACTCTGGGCTTTCCATGATTAGATATTGGAACAAAAAAGATTTCATATCCCTACTTGAAATTTTATCCCTACTTGAAATTTTATCCATCTTCTCCTCTGTGAAATTCTAGTGTTTTTCTTTTCAAATTTAATTTATTTATCATTAAGTTAAAATTAAATATGCTGTTTACATATATTTACACAGATGATAATATTTGATAGTTCACCATTAATCCATTTAACAAAAATTGGGAAAATTGAATTTGTTTTAAAACTATTTAGTAAAATTCACATTCCAGAGGCTGTATATGAAGAAGTTGTAGAAAAAGGATTAAAATTTGGTTATTCAGATGCAATTTTTATCCAGAATTTAGAGAAAGAAAAACAAATATTAAAAATGAAAACAAAAAAACATGATCCCACACTTGTTAATTTCCTCCATAAAGGAGAAATAGAAGTTTTACAGTTAGGGGAAGAATATGCTAATAAAAAAAGATGTCTTATTGTTATGGATGAAAAAAAAGGAAGATTGGTTGCAGAACAGAGAAATATTCCATTTATTTCTACAGCAGGTTTGATTTTATTATTATTACACCAAAATGTAATAAAATATGATTTGTATTGTTCTAATTTAGCTAAATATGCATCAAATGGATGGTTTTCTCTTCAAAATTATCAGAAATACATAAAAAGAGGTAAGATATATGAGTGAAAGGTTATCAATTATTATTTCAAGAGCCCTAAAAGATGATATTGACGAATTAAAAACACGCATGAATTTAGATCAGAGCACACTTATTCGAAAACTTTTAGCTGAGGCAATAAAAGGAGAAAAATTGAATTATGCTATTAAAGAATATCATAATCAGAAACTTTCTTTAGGAAAAGCTGCAGAATTTGCGAATGTGTGTTTATGGGAATTTATTGATGAATTACAAAAACATAAAATCTTCATAGAATTTCCTTCAGAAGAAATTGATAAAGAAATTGATAATATTCTATCAGGTTATTATGATGAATTTATCTAATATTTTCTTCTTTGTTTTAGAAATCATTGATATTTATGAAAAACTAGAAATTTTTGAAGATAAGATTAAAAAAATATTGAATTAAATCATTTTCATCATTTCATATTGTTCTACAAAAATTTTAAGCCCCAAACTCTCATAGAATCCGACGAATGAACTTAATCCTTTATCAATATTTTATCTTTTAGTAGGTGTGTTTCCCATGGATGTTAATATAGAAGCCCACATTTTCACAGCTATGAGTTTTTTTTATGGTTGAATGGCTGCAATAATTCTTTTCTCCCTAACAATTTTTTTTGATAAGAAGAGAATTTTACCTAAATATATCGGATGGTTGGGAATTGGCGTGGTTGGAATATTTGCATCATTCTTGTTCCTTCCATTAAATAGTAAGTAAGATGGAGAATTTTCGTTAGATCCTTTAATATCACCTCGTCCAAATATTTGGTGGTTAGCTTTTTTTGAATGGCTTGTATTTTTTGCAGTTTTACTTTGGATTTGGATTATTTCAACAATTTTTATGGTAAAAGATAAATCTAATCAGTAAAAAATTACAATGCCTATTTCATGGGGAGAATTAACTTTTTTTTTCTTAAAAATTTTGAATCATTATTCATTATATGATTCCATTTATTTTGTAGATAATGTATATATGTATCATGAAAATTTTTTTCCAAAAACACTCGAATGAAATTATAAAAACATTTAAAATTTCATTTTTAATGGCTTTTCTTTTAATTAGTGCCATAAGCTTAAATGGATTATATCAAAATAATCCCGAAAAAAACCATATCTCAGAATCATTATTAAATGGGTTTATTAAATCAGATATTGAAGAAGAGAAAAAGCCGAATAGTGCTCCTGGATATGATTGGACTTATAAATATGGAACTGGAAATATCAATACATATTTTCCTATAACACTTGCAGATGGGAGTTTATATGTTGTGGGTTCAGAATTGAGCGCCACTCAGGACGTTTATATTCTGTCCTATCCAGCTAATTCAGATTATCAGTGGGGATTAGGAACAGATGATGAGGAAGTAAGAGATGTATATCTTGATTCCAATGAAGACATTTTTATGATTGGTGATCGAGATAACACGGTATTCTTCATAAAATACGATACTGATTCTAATGGAGTATCTAATGAAAACGAAATCGATATAGGGGATGATTGTTGGTATATGCAGATGGTTGTATTACCAAATTCCAATTATCTCATTCTAGTAAAATATATTATAGGTTCTGATATCGGATTAAGGTTATATGAAATTAATTCCAATTCATTAGCTATAGAATGGTCTAAAGATTTCTATGACATTTCTACATATTATACTAATTTTGAAATAGATGAAGAACTCAAATACATTCAATTAACTTCAACCGGTAAAATTGTGTTAGTAGGTCAAAATAAAACCGATGATGGAGTTTTTATATCTTGTGGAGATATTGGCGGAAGTTGGACTAATAAAACAATTTTAGGTAATGGGGAAATATATGGATGTGTTATCGATCAAAATGATAAAATACATCTTGCTATTGAACGAGAAAATGGCATTACTACTGAAGACGAACTTGATATAATTCGTCTTACAACAGATGGGGTTGTTGAAACTAATTGTACCTTTTCTTCACCAACGATTAGCTATAATGTCCGAAGTTTTATAATAAACAAGCAATCAGGGTCTTGGAATTTACCATTTTTAGTTTATCATCTTTACGGAGTGGAAACCAACAATGGAATAGGCTATTGTTTTATAAATGGAGATTCAATTGAGACTTCAAATGATGGTCTTTATGATCCCAGCAGTAGTTATCAATATAGATTGGGAGGGCCGACAATTTTAGAGAGTGATATATTTTTGTCTATCGTTGAATATGGATCTAGTAGCGGCGATGTTCAATTTATTAGGGCAGGAGCAACTAGTTGGGTGAAGGATATTTTGTATTCCTATTCTGAAATGGTAAGTGTCGAAGACATAACAATGGGCGCTAACGATGATAAAGTTTGGATTCATATTGCCGATCTTGTTGAAGATGCAGGGATTTATAGTTTTAATAAGAATAATGGTAATATCCAAGATGAAATATCTGTTGGGGCCGATGTTATATTTTGTAATCTCTTACTGCACGATAAAGCGGGGACAGATTATATTGCGATGTATGGAATGGAAGGGGATTATGTCAATTATGATGCTGATGCTGTTATATCAATCTATGATTTGTTAGGTAATGAGATTAGACGAGAAATTAGGGAAGATACATCAGGTGTAAACGAATTCTGGGAGTGGTCACAAATCCGAAATGATGGTCTTTATTCAGTAGGGCTCCAAACTACTTCAACAATGGGTGAACAAACTCTAATTGTTGGAAAATATTCTGTGGATTTCTTATTTTCTATAGATATGTCTTTGAAAAAACACGAACCAATAAATATCTATGGAATGACTCCTGAAGTCGGATCAGACGGAATTACAAGAGGTTCTGGAACTGCAACTGATCCTTTCTATATTGAATTCTGGGAAATCGAAAATGTTGGAGGACCATACGCCATGCCTCATGGGATTAACATAGCTGATCGGGGAGAATACTTTATAATCGCTAATTGTAGTATCTCAGGATTTAAGAATGAGCACTGGGCAGCCGGAATTGCAATTCATAAAACAAACGCTATTAAAGTTTTAGAAAATAATATTTTAGATAATAATATTGGTATTGTTTTTGCATCAGTAACTGGAAACCAAGAAAAAATAATTGAAGATAACATGATTACAAATTCAGGAAATGTGGGAATACAATTAGATGGTAGTGAGTGGACCTGTGAATATATTACAATTACAAATAATCATATTGTTGGGGTTGATGCTATAGGATCTGGTGATTGGGATGGAGTTGGATTACTATTAAATGGAGCTACACAATGTGAAATTACATATAATAAGATCACAGATTGTGCTGGATACGGCATTGTAATATCATGGGAAGGTACTTATGATAATACAATTACTCATAATGATTTATGTGGTAATGAAAAAGGGGGATTTAATGATTTGAATAAGGATTATTCCAATACTATTGAAGACAATGAATGTGGATTAGGAGGCCCATTTGAAATTTCAGGATTCCCTTTGGGATTGTTGACAGTATTAGGAATTGTTTCATTACTTTTAATTCAACGAAAAATATTAAGAAATCGATAATAAATTGGAAAAATATGCATTAGTTCTGATATTGGATTAAGGCAACATGAAAAAAAACAACTGCAACTTAATAGAAATAACTTTTTTATCTTATCTTTATTTTTTTTATTTGTTGAGATTCCAAAAATTAGTTTGATAATTTTGTAAAATTGATTAGATTTCCCTTAAGAAGGGAAATTAAATTACCGTAAGAATTCATGGAGATTATACTTATTTCAAAGCCATTTAAAATTTGTTCCTTCAACACAATTAAGGATTTCAATTTTCCCTTCATTGCGCCACTAGCATCTTTTAATTTCGAATTATCCATGTTATTAATTACTTCTTCTAAATCTTCAATGCTTAAATTATTAATAATTGGGCTATCTGGAACTAATTTAGGATCTTTTTCATGAATCCCAGAAACATCCGTAGCAAAAATCATTTTATCTGCATGTAATTCCTTTGATAAGAGAGTTGATATCTGGTCTCCACTCCCCACGCAAAATCCCATCGATTTATCAAAGAGCATATCTCCACCTATTAAAGGAACCATTCCTAAAGAAAGGAAACCTTTAACTGCATCGAGAAAAAAATTTGATATCAGCATCTTTTTGCTTGCAAATATTGATGAAGCATGCAACAAATTAACTGGAATACCAACATTAATTAGCTCATTAGCTAGGAAAATTCGAAATTTATTAACGCTTAGTTGAGTTTGAGAAAGTGGAATGAGCTGATGTGTTCCTTTGAAACCATGATGAAGCTTGTGTTCGAGAACTGGGGGATGACCAAAAGAACCTACTCCGTGAATTATAATGAGATCTTCAATCAAACCTGAGTCTAAACATTCCTTAATTTCTCGAGCCACTTCTTTTATAATCGCATCATTACTTGTATAAAGGACGCTCTTATCAGTCAAAAGCGCCCCTCCAAGTTTATTATCGTTAGTTTCTTTTCAAGTCCCACTATTATCATCTTTTATTCTATAAGCTTATAATTGGAAACGGCCATAGTGACGGGATCCAAAGTGCAAAAACAATAATCAAAATTACTACGCTAATTGAAATTGTCAGATTATCAGAATTTGGAGGGGGTAATGCTTCTACAATTGTTACTACGAAAGAAATAATTACAGTAGGTAATAAAAATTGAACCAAACCAAAATCAGGAATTCCGATTGAGAAAATTGCAAGTAATCCATAACTAAAGATAAAGGATCCTAGGAACATCGCAATGGTTCCTGCAATAGTTTTTTCAGCACCAAAAAGTCCAAATTTTTTATCTCCTCCATATTTTCTGCCGATTATATCTGCAAAACCGTCTCCTCCCGCGAGACAACCTAGTATTATTAGGGCTCCCGGATTTGCATTTTTAATTCCATTAGTAAACCATAATATTGTTACAACAAACAAAATTATTGCATAGTATAGAGTTCCTTTAAGTAATTCTTTCGGATCTCCAGATCTTGACATAGATCTTATAAATGCTTCATCCTCCATTTTTCCGGTTCCGATTAATGTAAATTGAACGATAAAAAGAATTGGAACTATCGATGCAATATATCGACTGAAAACTGAACCTGAAAAAAGAAGCCAAGTTAGCACATAAACCGGCGCTGCTAAAATATGTACAATTTTTCGTGTCATGTAGGTAGGTAATTTTTCACTTTTTTGGATTTTACCATTAATTTGAACTACCATCATTACGCAAAAAAAGGATATTACCAAAGCAATTATATCCCAAAGCCAAGCTAAATTATCACTAAATGGATTTAAACTCATAATTATTCATCTGCTATTTGATTATTTAAATTTTTATTTATTGAATTATAATTCCTATATAAATTAGAATAAAACCTAACACTATAAACATCGATGCAACCTTGAATATTGTAAAAGTGAGTTTTTCTGAAGGTCTAATTAAATTTTTAATCCATTTTTAATCCATTTTTATTCGAAATTTTTAATAAAAAATATATGCGCTAACTTAATAAAAACGCTATTTTAACGTTATTTTTGAATGTATATAAGTTTTAATCTTTTTTTTCAGTAATAAGTTAACTATATACACGATTGATTATTTTGAGAAGATTTAATCTAACTTATCAGTAAAGTATTGAGTATATAAATAATGAATAGAAATGCAAGAAATTAAATTAAAATTAAGAAAAGTTCAATTTTTATTTCACCACAAATATATTTTGTAAAAATAAGAATTGCATAATGGAATTATATAGGAACTTGAAAAAAGAAATAGAAATCAAGAAGAGGGAAAAAATATTAATAATTTATTGTTTTAACCAGTAGGAATTGGTTTTAATTTCCTATTCGTGCTCTTTTTCGTGCTCTTTTTCGTGCTCTTTTTTGTAGTTTTTTTCTTTATAACTACTTTTTTTTCATCAGCGTTAGTAAAAATTTCAATTCCTTGAATTTTATTGCTTTTAGCGTGAATTCTAAGCTGACCAGATTCTATATCAAAACTACCCTCAGGAATTTTTTTAATTCTATCCCATTCTATATCTTCAGTTTTCTTTCCAAAAACCTCCGAAATCACTATCTTTGGACCATAAAGAGAAGATTCGATAACTATATTCAAGCGTTTGAACCCTTTTGGGCAATCTTTATTAAGAATTTCTTTTAAAATCAGTTTTTCTGCATCTTTTGTAAGAGTATCCATAGAAGGAATATGTTCGGCGAATTTTTTCCTCTGAACTTGTTGTTGACGGGATGTAGATGTACTAGTTTTTGGTTTTGTTGGTGTTTTTTTCATTGCTATAACTGGTGCTTTAGATTTTGAAGAAATTGCTTTTGCTTTGGCTTTTTGCATTTGTTCCATTCTTTTTTCTTCTTCCAGAACAGGTGACCAATACTCATCCTTCTTTTTCTCCTTTTTCTCCTTTTTCTTATTAATCTTAGCAGCAATCTCCGCATCTTCTAATTTTTGGCGCTCTGAATTTCGGATATAGTACATGTCCTCAAGCCGTTCGACTTCATCCACATCGTAAGGTTCTAAATTGAACACCCTTAAAAATTCAATGGGCTCATCCCCTGCATCCACACTAACAATCTTTAAGTGCATTGCGACTTTCGCCGATTCTTGTTGAAGTTGTGCCCCAACGCGTGAAGAAATAAAGCGTTTTCGAACTGGAGCCCTCGGACCCTTCCAAATGAAAAGTCTCCTAAGATCATACCGAATTAGCAGAAAGACTTTATCCGTATCAAACAATTCCTCAATTTTATCGGCTTCAACTTCAATTTCTTCACGATCTCCGTCATCTAAAAGCTTAAAACATCTAAAATCTTTATAATCATCGAGCACTGCCAAGGTTTTATTCTCCCCTAATTCATTATTTCTT
>JAUWOE010000101.1 GCA_030612265.1 Promethearchaeum sp. | reverse complement strand
GGGGCAATGCCGATAAAAATTTGTTTGAACTGTGGAATAATTTATAGGATTCAATAGAACCTAAATCTGATTAACCAGATCTAAAATATTTTTTTGATTTTTTTGTTTTTTCTTACCATTTAGAGAATTTCTTGCTTCATTTTGCATCTTTTCCAGCGTTTTTTCCGAGATCCCACGCCATAAAGGGATATTTTTTCCACTAAGCAAATTATATCTTTGGATTCAAAAACGCCTTTTTATTCATTATTCCCAGTCTAAATAAATAGATATTTTTATTCGATGATTTGGAAAAAGAAGAAAAAGAAGAAAAAGAAAAAATTAAGCCATTCTTTGTTTTTTAATCGAATATTTAATTCCGATAACTGCGAAAATCGAAATCAATCCACGAAAAATGGCTGAAAACCCTGATATCGAAGGATCCGGATCGGTGTTTTCTGGATCAGTATTATCTGGATCAGGCTCCGTATTTGTAGGATCTTCGACATTTACCGTAATAATAAATGTGTCTTGTGCAATATTTCCGCTTTCATCCGATACGGTGATTGTAATATTGTGATTACCTTCTAATAACCCATCTGGGATATCATAATAAATATCTTCACCACTAACACACTCGGTTGCCGAGACAATTTCATTACCATTTAATTCGATTGTATATGAGGCAGGATTTAAATTTACAACGATCCAAGAAACATTTAAATCCGTATAATTTTCATTAGTACTAATATCATCAGGAACACTAACGAATAAAGGCGAGAAAGCAGAAGATATTAAAGGAAAATTGTCAATTCCTCCACCCGTTCCATTTATTTCGTATGTCGTATTCCAAATTGATCCTATATTCGTTGCATTTGGATACCTATTCCCATAATCATCACCCCAATAATTCCCAATAACTCCGTTATCCCATGTATTATTTGCAGAATCCTCATGTTCATAAGCTTGATTATTTTGATTTCCATAAATATCATTTTGATAAACAGAATTATTGGTACACTCACTCATATCGATTCCGTAATAAATATTAAAGCTTATATTATTTCTGTAAAAAGTGCTATTATCCACATAACCCATGGATATCCCACGATCATTGTGATCTACATTGTTATTAAAAACCGTGTTATGGTTACTTCCGTAGAAACTTATTCCAATGGAGTTATTACATATATTATTCATAAATAAGGAATTATTGTTTGATAAATCAAAATAAATTCCTCCGTAATACTCACCTGTGTTGTTATATATATTATTCGTAGATAGGGTACTGTTTTCCGAATCAGTAAAATAAAAACCTCGTGTATTATTCCATACATCATTGCTTGAAAAATAATTATCAGATGAATAACCTATATCAAATCCATAAAAATTATTAAACACGACATTATCCAAAAATTTATTGAAATTTGAATTGCCAATACCAAATCCAGAATAACAATAGTTCACTATATTATTTGAAAACGTAATATTATTCGAATATCTAATATCGAATCCGTAATCTTCACTGAAACTTACCTGATTATCCGAGATAACACTATCATTTGAATGCCATGTGCGGATTCCATACTGGTGTCCTAAAACGGTATTGTTATACAGATACACGTTCAAAGTATAGAATAATATGATCCCATAATATTCTCCAATCTCCCCCTCAATTGTGCAATTCCGAATTGTGAGATATTTGTCAGTATTTTGAATCTCTATTCCAAATTCTGAATTCGAACTTATTGTAAAATTTTCGATGATATACGGCGTAGTATTTGTACCGTCTCCAGTCAAATCGTTATTATTAATAAAAGCAGACAATCCGCTGTTTCCGTTAATAGAAATCGGAAGGTGGATTTCTGCGCTAGTTGGAATATCAAAAAAACCATCATTATTATCGAATTCGGTTTCTAATGCAAGATTTGCATTTCTATTATAACTCATAGTCAATATAAAAACGAGGAATATTATTGACACCAAAGTTGCATGTTTTATTTTTTTCATGATTATCAAGTCTTTTTTTTTTAGTTGAACAAATTATAGACTCATACATTTTTAATAATTGTGTATTTATAAAAGAAAAATTAAAAGTTTAATGTAAAATAAAAGAACAACTCGGTCGCCATTCTTTAATAGCAAGTACGTTTATCACAGGAAGATCAAATTTTCCTTCCCGACAAATGAATAAGCGTAATGATGTTTATTCCAGAAAGCAAAATGAGTTATCTGAATGGATTAAAATAACTCAAAAAGCAATTAAAAAAAGACTTGGACTTATCAAAAGTAGAATAATTTCATCTGACGATCCCACCGCCATTGAAAAGATCGAATCCAAAATTGAAATATTATCTAGCGTACAAGAGAGAATGAAAAAAGCCAATAAAATCATTAGAAGTAAAAAGCTGAGTAAAGAGCAGAAAATCAAAGAATTGGAGAAGATAGAAGGACTTTCAAAAAATTCAATAGATAGTTTATTTGAACCCGATTATATGGGAAAAATCGGCTTTCCTTCGTTTGAATTAAAAAACAATGGTGCAAATATTAGAAGATTAAAAGAAAGGTTAGAAAAATTAACCGAACAGCGATCCCAAGATACTACTTCGGAAACGATTAACGGAGTAGAAATTATTGACAACGTAGAGGCTAACCGATTACAATTATTTTTTCCAGCCAAACCAAAAAGAGAAATTATTCAGAAATTAAAAAGTAATGGGTTTAGGTGGACTCCGAGCATCGGGGCTTGGCAAAGTTATAGGAATAATGTTGCAAAGCCAAGAGCATTAGAAATTATTGAAGAATACGGAAATTAATTTTTTTTGGTAAGGATCCTTTACTTCAGCGAATCAACGAGCAATACTCAGTAAAACTAATATCGGGATTAAAAATATATCTTTTTTATCACCGAAGCGGAAATATCCGACACAGAGAAAAAAAAAATGAAAAAAAAAACCAAAAGTTTCATCAGACGACCTTTAATCCACTTCGCGCTCAATAAAATCAAAGAAATCATAAATCCATGCACGAGGTTTTGATGCTAACTTTAAACTACCAACAACTTTACAATCACCTGAGAAAAATTCCGCATCTGTATTTGGATTACCTTTCATGATTTTAAGTTGACAAGCTTCGGTCCAATCCATAAAAACCACATGCTTAACGGGCTGGATCATAGCCGGATCATGATCTCCAGTGTAAAGAGCGAGCGCTTGTTCTTCAGGAGTGAATTTAAGGATGAATTTTTTATCGCTTCCACGTACCTCAATAAAATATCCTAGAGATTCGTATTCTTCAAGATCGCTTTCTAAATTTTCCCAGTATTCCTGTTTATCTTCATCATCTGAATCTTTAGATAAATATGCCGAGCCTACGATAGCTTTGAAGAATAATTCTGCATCTCCGGTGCCATCTAAGGTGCCATCATCAAATTTTTTTACATATTCGCCTACTGCAGCTTTCATTTCATCTACAGTGAACCATTTAACAATTTCCATTTTTTAAAATCACCTTATCATTAAAATAGATTTTAACCTATTTAGGTTGTTTGAATCTCTGTTTGATCGTATATAAAGCTTTTTTTCAAAAACACATAGTAAAGAGTTAAAATTACAAAATATAGAGGGAAGTTAGAAAAAAATCAAAATTGAGTTATAACTCGATAATATTCTTTGAAATCATGTTATTAATCATATCAATGAAAATTTTATCGATATTTTTGCCAATTCGCGCTGAGGTTTCAAGATAACCGATATTCAATTCAGTTGCTAAGCTTAACGCGCTTTCTTGGGAAATTTGGATTTCATCCGTCAGATCGCATTTATTTCCGCACATTACAACCTCGAGATCATCGAAATTACTGAAAGCACTCTTTACGTCGGAATACCAGTTCTTCATATTTTCAAATGATTCGGGATTTGTTAAATCAAAAACCATAATTACGCATTGTGCGCCGTTATAATAAAGTGATCGGATTTTTTGGAATTTTGATTGACCTGCAAGATCCCATAGAATCATTTGAAATATTGTATCATGAAGAAATACGATTTTTTCTGAGATATTAGCTCCTATAGTTGGGATATAGCTCCTTCTGAATGCTTTATTTGTAAATTGAAGTATCATTGAGGTTTTTCCCACACCAGGGTCACCAATTATAATAGTTTTAAAAGCGAATTCAACGTCTTTTGTTTGTTCTTGAGTCATTGGGAATTGTTTTGAACTGTCCACAAACTGTAGTTCCTGGGAGGCTAATTTGAGCAAAAAGGATTGGAGAATTTTAAGAAAAGTGTTAAGTTTTTTCCTTAGTTTTTCTTTGATTTCATTATTTTTAACAAGTTGTAGAAAATCTATGAGAAATTCATTTATTTGTTCTTCAATGTCATCTTTATATTTGTATAGAATAGAATCATCTTTCTCTTCAAATAGGATAGAGAGTGTGGCTTCTCTTCTTCCACCTCTGCGGTTTTGGTCCTTCCATTCTAAAAGTTTAATTAGTCCTTTTTTCTTTATTTGAGGAAAGGACATTATTATCAATTCATCGGATATTTTCTTAGAGTATGTGAAAAGATCAATGGTTACACTTGATACGGTACTTCTAGTATATTTAGGAATATCTTTTGGATAAAAAACCCACGTAAATGGACCGATTTTTTCATCGAACAAGGAGAAAATAATTTGAAGTGCAATTTCCATGCTTATTTTTTATATCATTTCTATCATAATAATATTTATTTATAATTATAATTTTCAATCATACTTCATAGAAATAAAAAATTAATTTTTCCTGAGCAGTGCGATGAAATAACCGGAATTTTCTCTATATTGGGGATAAAAACGGAGTAAATTCTTTAAATCATTTATATCAAGTCCAGAATAATCTAAACCAGATTTTCCATGTTTTAAATATTTTTGAGCAATTGGTATTGAATTATAACCAAGTTTTTGAATTGCATAGGCAATTATTCCTTCATTTTCTTCTTTTGGAATTGTGCATGTATTGTACATTAGGGTTCCGCCTGGTTTTACAAGCTTGTTAACTATTTTTAGTAGTCTACGTTGGTTTTTTGGGTAATTCATTAAAATATCTTTAGATTTTTCGAGATATAATTTTGGGCGGTTTCCTAAGGCTGAACAGGGAGGATCAAACAATAAAAAATCGGCTTTTTCTTTGAATTCTGGCATTTCTTTTAAGATTTTTTCCAGCTTGATTGGTAATACATCAATATTTTGTAAATTTAAACGTTTGATATCATTCCGTAGATGGTCGAGTCGATTCGTGGATCTATCTATCGAGATAATTTTTAACCATTTTGACTCCCCTTGAAGTGAATATAACCAATGACTCCATTCTGCTATTGCCGTTGTTTTATGACCAGGAGCTGAACAAGTATCCAAAATAACAGGATTTTCGATTTGGGTGTTTTTATGAATTTCATCTACAAATATAGTACAAGCAATTGTTGCTGGTAGGGTTTGTTCAGAAATCCATCCTTTATTATAAATTTCGCTTGAATGATATTTTGGAAGGGAAAATTTTGGCAAATTTGTATTTACAAGGATCCCGTTCCTATATTTTGGGAGATCCTTTGATGAAATCATAGTCTCACCGTTTGCTACATGAAATTTTCCAAGGAATTCATTCATTTTATCGTTTTCAAACGGAGGTTTTAATAAAATGGATACATCTTCCCCTTTGTCGAATTTACCAGACATTCCTTTAAAACCTGGTATGAATAAATCTGCCCCCATCATTATTGACTCTGCTGCAAATTTATCAGTATATATCTGTTTAGCAAGCAAAGGAATTATTTTATTTTCAGTAAATGGAATTTTTATCGAATTTTCAAGGGGACCCTTTACAGAATTTGTTCCTGGAAACCGTATGCTAAATTCTTTTATAAGTTCCTTTATGGAAATCTTATTTAAGTTGACACGAAGATAATAAAATTGTGGTGGAACGGTTATACCATCTAAAAGTTCTTTAAGTTCATCCAAATCGGTTATAGTGTTATAAAGATGTTCGATGATTGAGGGTGATATGAAATTTTTTCTTGCAAATAGGTATATTTCTTCCATATTTTTAACTTTATTAGGACGTAAAGTCAATTCTACTCTCATAATTTTTAGCATTTACTTATATAGAAACTTTTATATCGACAAAAACAAGTTAAGCATTGACCAAGTTCGGTGGTTAAAATGGGTTAAAATGGGTAAAAATGGAAGTTCAATCGGAACGATTTTAGCATCAGTTTTTATAACTCTTATCCTTTCGGGTGCAGGAATGTATTTTGGAATGCCACTTTTATTTCCTAATCTAAATGCTAATCTAAATGGGGATATAGAAGAAGAAGGAGGTAATTTACTTCAGACAAAATCTTTAGAGGTCAATACCGTAGATTATATTAATGATTTTGATTTGACATATACAAAAATGCCTGGTATGGAATTAAATATTACAACAAGTGGAAATTCCAGTTTATATGTGTCTTTAGAAGGTTTGTTCTTTTTAGGAATGGATAATTTGTTTTCTGGTTTCACGGGATATAATTTATCACTTGTGGTTTCAAGAATAGGAAATAGAACAACAATGATTTTTTACTATATTCAAACGAGTCCTTCAGCATTTATTTATGAATCTCACAATATCTATATGACTTTTGACACTGGAACTATTTCAGCAGGAGATTATACAATTTCAGTTTACTGGAGATCTATATCTGATAATCCTGGAGCAATTACTACTCTAACAACAGAAGTCCAAAATGCCTATCATTGTCCCAGAAAAATTTATGTGCAAGAATTTTCAGCATAATAAATTGAGAAATCATTTTTTTTCTTTATTCTGTAAAATTCTGACATTGCAAGATATAAAAAAATTGAAAAAATTGAAAAAATTGAAAAAATTGAAAAATTAAGAAAAAATAGGTATAAAAATAATATAGCAAAGAGCAGATAAGATCGCAGCAACTGGAAACGTTATAACCCAGCTTATTACCATTTTCCTAAACGTCTTCTTATCTGGCCTTTCTCCCTTAACCCTTCCAGCACCTAAAACTGCAAAAATCAAGATATGACTTCCCGAAACAGGTAATCCGAGCATTGTAGCCACGAAAATTACAATGCTTGTTGAGATTTGGATGCTGAATGCATCACTAGGCCGCATTTCAATTAAATTATTACCCACATTTTTAATTACATTTTTTCCCACAACGACCAGACCAAGAGTTAACATTATCCCAGTTAATATTACAAGAGTCGTAATTAATTCGGTATTTTTTTCATCTATCCCACCTGACTCCATCAGTCCATACATAATTCCAAGTGCATTTGCCGAATCATTCCCACCTCTACTAATTTGAGTCCAGCAAACAGCTGCAATAAGCATATAAACGAATTTCTTTTCAATGCCTTCCAAAGTATCCAAACCTAATTTTCTCGAATGTATAAATTTTTTCATTCCAAGCTCAAATAAATATGCCCCGAAATAACCGAAAATTGGAGAAAGCACCCAACCTAAAACTACTCCTCCCATTTTGTCCCAAGCCAGCGCTTCAATAAAATTTTGTTGATATATAATGGCCCAAACAACAGCAACTCCAAAAACAGATCCAACAATGGAATGTGTAGTAGAAATTGGTGCTCCTGTTTTTGATGCAACTACAAGCCAAATGGTTGTACTGATAAGGATTGCTAGCATCATACTTACGGTATAATCTACTTCATCTCCGAGAAGGCTGCTTCCTACTGTTCTACCAACGCTTTCAGATAGATACAAAACTCCGACAAATACTAAAATTCCTCCCAAAATAATTGCAACTTTAAGTTTAGCGGCTCTAGATCCAACTAAAGTTGCCATAGTCTCATCATTAGCGCCTATCCCAAATGCTAACGCAAGCATCAAGATTAAGAGGATTATTACTACTGGATCCATTAGCTCATTCTCCTTTTTTTTAATTCTAATTTATAATGCGTATTTGCACAACATTCCGTTTATTTCATCAGCGAATTCTTCTGATTTATCTGAGACTTTACTAATTGCTTTAATTAAATTTTGGAAATAATTGAACTCTAGTGGTTCTAACTTTAATTTAAATATTTTGGTTAAGAGATCCCAATGAATATCTCGAACTTCTCTTCTTAAATCGTTGATATTTTTGATATATTGTGGACCTTCCGAGAAATCTACCAAAATTACTTCTATTAGTTTCTTTAAGTCGATTCCGATTTTACCAATATTTTCTACCATTTTTCCAAAGCCATCAATTAATTCTTTCGGAGGTGTTGTATTAAATTGTAGAAGTTTTCTAACAACGATTTCGGTTTCATCAACAATTTTATCCATTTTTTCAATAATTTTCAAGCGATCTGTACGAGTAAAAACCATTGTTTCTTTAGAGAATATTCTTTCAATAATAATCTCGCGTGACCGGTCTTGTTTTTTCTCAATAGCTATTGTTTCCTCAGCTTTTTTTCTGGCTTCTTCTATATTATTCTGACAGTATGCATTGACTGCCTCACACATCGTTTTAAATGCTTGATTTAGGAGATCAGCATTTTCATAAAATAAATATCTAAGAGAATTTCCTTTTTCTTTTTTCAATTTGTACACGACCTTAAAATATCAAAATTTCAATAATACACTATATTTTTTTTAGGAAATAAAAGTTCAGTTCAGATTTCTTAAATAGACGAAAAAACTTAATTAAACTTGATGAAGATATTGTTTGAGGATTTGATGTTTCTATGAATTTGAAGGAAGTTACTGCCAAGGATATAATGAGCACTGATATTTCTGTTATAAGAAAAATGGAGAAAGTAACTGCTGCTGAAATAATGATGATAAAAAGAAATATCGGCGGTCTTCCCGTAGTTTCAAATAACGATCAACTGATCGGGATACTCACACAGCGAGATATTCAGTTGAGTCGCTCAATAATTGGTACAGAGGCTTTTCATGTGGATGATCTCTATTCTAAGAATCCTGTAAAAGCAACTATTAACGAAAACTTGCCCAGTATAATAAAAAAAATGAACGATAACAACATCGAACGAATACCTATTGTTAATGGAAATGACCACGTTGTGGGGATTGTAGTAACTAAAGATATTATCAAAGCTTTGGGCGATTTTTTCCAAAAATCCTAGATATTTCGGAAATAAGGCTCAGCTCGTTTATATTGTTTGGGTTTGTCCTTCTCAATTTTAAACTGTTCCATGGCTTGTAATGGCCAATATGGATTTCTAAGAAGTTCTCGCCCCAACCAAATTAAATCGGCTTTTTTATCAATCAAGATTTCATTAATCTTATTTGGATCTCTCAACATTCCTCCAGCTAAAATTGAAATATCGGTTCCATTTTTAATTTCATTAGCAAAATCAATTTGATAACCAGGTTGCACATTAGAAGGAAATCCCCCTTCAATAACTCCCCCACTACTGACATTAATAAGATCCACTGATGTGAAATGATCTTGTTGAATTTCAGAAAGCAAGGGAAGGAAATTTTGCGGATGTAAACCCTCACTAGAATATTCTTCGGCAGAAATTCGCAATCCTATAGGTCCTTCGAAATTAATTTTAACAGATTTTATTATTTCTCGTAGAAATTTAATACCAATCCCATTTTTACAACCATAGGAATCTTTTCTATGGTTTACTAAGGGCGAGATGAATTGGTTTATCAAATATCCGTGAGCTCCATGTATTTCGACCATATCGAAACCAATTTGTTGGGCTCTTCGTGCACCTTCACCAAAAGCGCGTACAACTTGATTAATATTTGATTCGTCCATATTAATAGGCGTCGGATATTCATCACTGAACCTTAAATCCCAAGAGGATATACCTTGACCAACGGTTGCTTTACGCCCTGCATGTGCTAATTGAATTGTAACTTTTGCCCCAAAACCATGCACAATATCTACTAATGATTTTAAACCAGGAATATGTTCATCATTCCAAATTCCTAAATCATTTCCGCTTAATCTTCCTCTCTCTTCTACTGCAGTCGCAAATATTATTATTAACCCTACTCCTCCTTGCGCCCGAGTTCCATAATGAACTAAATGAAAAGGTTGGACAATTCCTGCTCCATCTGCGCTATATTGGCACATGGGTGGCATCACAATTCGATTTTTCAAAGAAAGATCTTTAATTTTATAATCTGTAAATATCATTGATTTTCATATAATCAAACCATTTAGAAGATTTAAATTAAATTTTCAAAAATTATGTGTCCAAAATAATTTAAACTTAGAATTTTAGTTTTTTAATAACAATTTCAAAATTTTTTGGGTGATTAGAAATGGGAAAAAAGAAGAAAAATCATTTAAACAATACTGATTCTTCAATATACGAGATTTTTTCCGAGTTTAAAAGCCCAGATTGGATTCCTTTTCCTTTTCAAGCGCAATTTCATGATGTATTTATCCCTAATCAATCAGAAGTGATTAGTTTAATTAATCGTTTTAGAACTAATTTGAAATTCCAAAAATTAAACGCAATTTATTGGTATCTTTTACTTGTAAAATATTCTCAAATTCCAATATCTGAGCAAGAATATAATATATATGATTATATATTAAGCAATGAAATTGAAACCGAAAATTCCATCGGATTCTTTGATAAAATTGAGTTTCTTAATGACAGTGGAAGAAAAAAGATAAAACGGAAAGGAAAATCATTTCCTGATATTTTCTCAACTTTTTATGCTTTAGCTGCTCTAAAATATATTGGAAGGCTCAATGAATACCTCCTAAGTGAAGGAGAAAGAAAAAGAAAAAAGATAATCAAATTTTTAGACTCCTTAGTCGAAAATTCTCAAATTTATCATTGTTTTAATCCTCAATGTAAAATTTGCAGAGAAGTGCCTGAGACAGAAATAATTTTCCATATTTTTCTATCTTATGATCTTTTGGGGATTCATCCAAGGAGTCGCTCAACTTCATTCGTACCTTTAATAAAAAGTTCAAAAAATCAATATCGATATAATACGTTTCGATTATTATCATTAAGGTATCTAAGTTCTAAGACTCATATCAAAGAAGATGATATACTTAAACTTCATAAAATACAAAAATCAGATGGTGGTTTTGGTGATGTTGATAACACATTTTGGATTAGTCAAACGTTCAAGGCTTATGAGTGGCTCATTCCGTACCAAGCAGGGCCAATTTTTTCGTATTTGGTTAAAAAAATAAATACTATTGGTAAAATTAAATCATCTTCTGATCAAATTGGTAACCTTATTGTCGACACAAGCCAAAATATTGTTCTTTTGACATGTATTTTTGAGCTTTTAACTAATGAAATAGAAGAACTGCTTTTTACAAACATGCCAAAAGAGAAAATTATTGATTTAGATATTCTCTCTGTTCATGGTGGATTAAAAGGTGCTGAAGAAGCTGTTATTAAATTTATTAATTCAAAATATAGCTTGACACTTGAGATCTTTAAAAATGAGGAAAGATGTAAAGATTATCTTTCAAATTTACAATACCCAAAGAGAGATCTTGCAAGAGAAATATACAAATTTATCCAAAACCAATCACAATTAGATATTAAAACATTCCGTAAGAATTACAATAGGGGACGTTATAAGAAGGATAGAATTGATGATAACTTAACTCTTTCTTTAATTTCTGAAATGAAAAATCTGCATTTTTTTGATGGACAAACTATTAAGCGTAATAGATTATTTTCAACAAATTACATTTTTAATCGAGATAGATTCATTAAAAGTGTTATAATTTCAAATCGATTTGTTAAATATTCTGATTTGATTTTTGAGAAAGACCGATTAGTAGAAGTTTCAAAAAATATTTTTAATATGACGCGTGAAATGGAAGAATCCTCCCAAAATATCATGCATGAAGTCGAATCATTGATAATTGCAGGTCAAATCAAACTTGCAGAAGAAAGATTGCGTTTTAATATCAAATATAACATCACAAAATCATTATTCTTTGAGGAAAACATAAAATCATTCAAAGAAGAATTTAATATTATAAGAGTAAAATCTTTATTAAGTCCGTTAATTGATAGATGGAATAATGTTTATAGCAATTTACAACGGAATTTTTCTAATGTTTCTAAAATATTATCAATTAAGATCGATGGATTAAAAGAAGAGCAAGAACAATATCAACTATCTTGTCAACTAGAACAACATGTGAATCAAAAAATTCACCTGATTATTGAGGAATTTGATGATTTTCAAAATAAATTTCGATCCAATCTTGAAAGTGATTATTCAAGAAAGACTGTTATGTCATTATTATCGAATCTAAAACAATTAGAAGGAACTTTATTAAAATATGATCAAGAAATACAAAAAAAATCTTTTAAAATCACTAATAAAGCATCTGAAGTAAGTTTATTAAGGAAAAAAGTTATTGGTTTATGGGTATCCAATCTTAAAGAGTTCCAAAATTCAATTAATTATTACCACCTAGGTTTTTCGCTATGGAAAGAAAAAATATCTATTTTGGGGAAGAAAGATGATGAAATAATTAAACATCTTAATGAAATTAAGCAAAATACTAAAGATTTGATCTCAAAGAAGAAATATAAAAACGCGTTATCCACAATTGAAAAAGATTTTTCAGGGATATCTAAAGAAATAGAATCTTTTTCACAATCTCTCAAGAAAGAAATAGATAAATACTACAAGAAAAATCGAAAGTTAGGACCTTTAATTCAAAATATAATTACAGAATGGGGTTTAATTAGAAATCAACTAGAAAATTCGAGTCAAGATATGCAATATGAATTACAAAATTCAGTTGAAATGGATAAAAAGAAATTTAAAATTGAGATGTTCCGTTTATCCATAGAGAAAGAGATTACGAAAACACGTCAAAGTTTCCTTGAATTTGAACGAGATTTAAATTCAATGATTCAAAGGGGTCAGTGCAATCAACAATCGTTTGATGATAAATATTCAAAACTAGAAATTAATATCTCCAATATTAAAGGAAAATTAGAAAAGCAATTAAAAAACCTTAAAAAAAGTTTTACTTTTGAAATAGCAGAAATAAATACGATTTGGAAGCATTGGGAAGATTTTATAAGTGAATCAAATCAAAATCTTCTAAATTTAAAAGAAAAATACTTGAATGAAGAAGTTCTTTCAACGATTTTTAAATTTGCTAAGGAACAAAAAACAAATTATATAACACTTTTTATAATTGCAAAATTACTTACAGAAAATGAGAAGATATTAAAAGACAGAATAATAAATTTGATAAGCACAGACCGTATCAATGCCAAATTAATAAATGAAACACCTGTAAAAATTGAATTACATAATACTATTTGGCGCTTGAATGAAAGATTGAATATGTATACAGATGTAATTTTCAGAGATCTAGAAGCACATTTCACAAAATTTCAGCGATATTATGAAAATTCGATTATAAATCATCAATTTTTACGTGATGTATCTCAAATACAAGCAATGACAACAAATTTCAATGAGAAACTAACTGAAATTTCAGAAAATTATGATGATTTTCTCAAAAGACATCGGATTGATACTGAATTTGAACTGATAAAGGAGAATTCTCAAA
>JAUWOE010000024.1 GCA_030612265.1 Promethearchaeum sp. | reverse complement strand
AAATTAATCCCCTCTTTTGTCGATAGACTAGAGTAGTAAAAACAATATCGTTTGGATGAAATGAATCAAATAAATTGTTGAAGGATTTCAATTCAACCCTCTGGAAACGGCGACAAAATCGAATTACATTGATAATGATATAATTCAAAAATTAATTGAACTTACACTTTTATTTTGGAGTAAAACAATAATATTTCATAGGAATAATGAAAAATGGTTTCATCCAAACAAAATAATAATTTGCCTTATATTGAGGTTTCAATTGTAGAAACACAAGAAAATAATCAAAAAATTTTTAAAATTTTAGAAGAAAAGGCAAAAATTGCTAAAAATGCAGTTATTTCAATGGATTATGACCTTGAAGATCCACATCTTCGAATAGAATATCCTTCAGAAGAAGAATTTCTTAAAGTTTATAAACGGGACGAATTTGTCTACGAGTCCGCAGTTAAATTAATCAATTTAGGGGTAATTACACCATCCAAAATTAAAAAAGTATTGAAAAATGGATCAAAACATCGTGAAGATTTATACCTCATTTTAAAATATAAAACGAATTTCAAAGCCCCAATTATAAGAAATTATAGTTTTACATATAAATTGGCTGAAATGCTTGGATTATCCATGTCATATGAAGAAGTGGAGGATGGATTTTTATTATTTTATCAATCTCGAGAAGATTTTGAAGTTGGAAAAATTGATTTAACTCAATTTAAAGAAGTAAAAAGGCAACTCGAAGAAAGGGGCGCTTGGCAGAAGGATTATGAAGATCTTTGGAACAAATAAGCCCTTGAATTATAAATAGATTTATAAAAAATAGTCCACTCTTTAAATATTTCTACTTAGCAAACGAAAATCAAATTTCCTAATATATTCTAAATTGCTTAACAAATATTTCCTGGGTTCAGGGCTTTTTCCAAGAATTTCATTTGAATTGAGATAAGAATATTTCTGTACTTTATCAGATTTGTATTCTGAATAATTTCTAAAAACACTCAATATTACCGCTTCAAATTGATTGTAAAAAAATATAATTGTGGTAGGAGAATTCAAGGATTGAATTATTTCACTGGCTGCAGGTTTATCCGGAAGAAATCGAAAATGATAGTAAACAAGAAATTCAAAGCCAATTAAACTCAGATTCGGAATAATAATTTTTCGCATTAACCCATCATGGATAAATTTCTGCCTCATTTTTGAAACAGTATTTCTATTCAAAGAAATATCTTTAAGTTCGGAAATTTCTTTTATCGAATGATTCGGAAAATCAATTAAAGCCACAAAAACAGCTTTCTCCTTTTCAGAGAGATTTGATAACTCATGATTTGAAAAGAATAAAGAATGTTCATCAGTATTTGGAGATTCTTGTTGTTTTGATTGTTGAAGATCAGGAGTAATTAAATCTTCGAAGGGAATTGAAAAAGCCTGCCCCAATAATCGGGAATAATCAAAGAAATTATGGAACATTGAATAATTGATAGGAAAAATAATATTTTCCTGTAAATTATTGCTATTTTTTCTAAGCAGACCTAATTTACCCATTTTTTCAAGTCGAGTTTGCGTATTATTAAAAAATTCGCTATAATTCTTGTTAAAACTTATGGAAAATTCTTTTTCGGGATCACCAATCCGCAAAAAAATATCATTAGCAATTTTAATATCTTTTGCAATCGCGTTTTTTCGCTTATTTAAAGTTATTTTAAGATTGTATTCCGCAAAATTGATACATAATAACTCAAAACCTAAACGGTTCAAAATGGGAAGATATACAACTTGAAACATATTTTGCTTCTCAAGTTGATTTCTACAATAATTGACTGTCGAATCCTTCATTTTTAAGTAGCGCGCAAGGAATTTATCACTTTTATTTGGATATTTTACCATACCAAACAATACTTTTTCCTCATTTTTAGTTAAACTTGAATGGTTTGACATAATCATTTTACCTATAGTCTATTATTTTTCTAATGATTTTTTCACTAAATTCTCTACAAAACCCTTGTCAGGGATTTCAGGAATGGTAATAAATCCATCTCCTTCCTTTTTCTGAATCCATGTCTTGGCTGTTTCAATAGCGTGTGGATTTCGAGCCCAAGCGCGCCTTGCTATACCACAATAAACATCCCAATCCAAAGCAGATTTAATTATTATATCGACACGCTCACTACCATCTAACACCAATCCAAATCCTCCGTTGATCACTTTCCCGGTTCCTACTCCTCCACCATTGTGAAGTACAACCATTGTCATCCCTCTGGCAGCATTGCCAGCCCATGATTGATGAGCCATATCTGCCATAATATTACTACCATCTTTAATATTGCTGGTTTCCCGAAATGGGCTATCAGTACCAGATACATCATGATGATCACGACCTAACATAATTGGTCCAATCTCTTTATTACGAACCATTTCATTGAATTTGAGTGCGATTTTTACTCTACCCTCGCCATCAGCATATAATATTCGCGCTTTGGTACCAACAACCAATTTATTTTCCTTTGCGTCCCTCATCCAAATATAATTATCACGATCTTGACCGCGTTTGATTGTTCGGTTCTCCCAAATCTCTTTGATTATATCACGGGCAGCAATATCAGTTTTATCCAAATCTTCATCTTTTCTGCTTAAACATACCCATCTAAATGGTCCGTAGCCATAATCAAAACAAATTGGTCCTACTAAATCTTCAACATAAGATGGAAAAATAAATCCATTCTTGGGATCATTTGCAATAGCGATTTCTCGTGCCCCTGCATCATATACAGCTTTCAAAAAGGAATTACCGTAATCCCAAAATTTAGTGCCGCGATCGCGCATAATTTTGATAAGTTCAAATTGTTTGCGCAGTGATTTATCAACCATCTTTTTAAATTCGGGTAGATCTTTCTTAAGTAATTCCATGCTATCATCGTATGTTAAACTTGCAGGAGAATAACCACCCTCGTAAGCAGCATGACAACTGGTTTGATCTGAAGCAAGTTCTACCTTTATATTATTATCCACAAGATATTGCCAAAGATCAACAATATTCCCATGATACCCAATCGAAACCGACTCTTTGCGAATTCGATAATCTTTAACCCAGTTAAAAATCTCATCCAAATTATCGGAAAGTTTACCAATCCACCCTTGGTCAAACCTTGTTTTCAAAGCCGAATAATTAACCTCCGCAATTACAGTAATCCCGTTTGCTATCTCAACCGCCTTCCCTTGTGCTCCTGACATCCCTCCTAAACCGGAAGTTATATACAAAACTCCTTTTAAATCTTCATCTTCTGGGATATTCAGATACTTTCTACCTGCATTGAGTAATGTTAGATAACTTCCATGCACAATTCCTTGGGGACCTATGTAGATCCAGCCCCCACAGGTCATTTGTCCATAGTTATTTACCCCTAATGCTTGTGTCCTCCTAAAATTCTCCGGGTTATCGTACATACCGATCATAAGACCATTTGTAATAATGACTCGAGGGGAATTTCGAGAGCTAGGAAATAACCCAAGTGGATGTCCAGACATGACAACCAGTGTTTGGTTTTCTTTCATAATTTCGAGGTAATTTTTGATAAGTCTGTATTGCATCCAGTTTTGACAGACTTGGGCAGTTGATCCATAAGTAACAAGTTCATATGGAAATTGAGCGATATCGAAATCGAGATTGTTGTCGATCATCACTTGAATGGCGCGAGCTTCTTCAATTCCTTTGTATTCTTCTTGTGGTTTACCAATCAAAGCACCTTTCGGTCGATATCTATATCCGTAAATTCGTCCGCGTGTTTTGAGTTCATTTAGGAATTCTGGAGCGAGTTTTTCATGCAGTTCTTTTGGAATGTAGCGTAGAGCGTTTTTTAATGCGAGAATTGTGTCTTTTTCTGATAAATTGGATGGTCTATTCGGAGCTCTTCTATATTTCTGGTCAAATTCCGGGTTTTCGGGCAGTTTATCCTGTAATTTAATTTCAATAATTTGATTTGAATTACTCATAATTTTAATTTGCAAGTGGATAATAAAAATTTTTCTGAACTATAATGCGTTTTTCTAAAAAAATGATAATTTTTTAAAAAAAAATTAGAGATTTATTATCAAAAAATATTAAACCAATAAAAATTTGATAACAACTTGAAAAAAAATGCAATCGTATTTAAATAATAATGAATTTTTATGGGTTATGACTGGTGGAATTTTTCGTTACGGAATAGATCATTTAACACCAAATACAGCAATTAAGATTGCGCGGGGCGAAATTAAAGGCATATTAACTGAAGAATCAATAAATAAAGTTAATAAATGCCATGAAACAGTAAATATAATTGCAAAAGGAAAAGATCCTGTTTATGCAATTAATACTGGGTTTGGATCTCTTAAAAATAAAAGTATATCTTATGAAGACATTGGAAAATTACAGGAAAACCTACTAAAATCACATAGTGTGGGTGTCGGTGACCCGATCGATAATGAAATTGCCAAACTAATGCTTATTCTAAAGGTGCACGCTTTATGTCAAGGTTATAGTGGAGCTTCAATTGGACTTATAGAGAGAATTATGTGGCATATCGACAATAATTATATCCCAAAAGTTCCAGAACAGGGATCTGTGGGTGCTTCTGGAGACCTATGTCCCTTGGCTCATCTATTTTTACCTTTAATCGGATTGGGAGAAATATCAACCGATGGTGGTATATCATACATTCCTACTGAGAAAATATTAAAAAATAATCAGTTGGAAAAATTTTCATTAGGTGCTAAAGAAGGTCTTGCTCTTATAAATGGAACGCAATTTATGTCAGCTCATGGAATTAAAATAGTAGAAAGATTAAAAAATTGTCAAAATCATGCAGATATTATAGGTGCTTTAAGCTTAGAAGGATTCTTAGGATCCAAAGCACCTTTTGATAAACGTTTGCATGAAATTAGACCTCATCCAGGTGCACAAATTGTAGCGAAAAGATTTAGAACATTATTGGATACATCCGAATTAATTGAATCTCATAAAAACTGCAATCGAGTTCAAGATCCGTATAGTTTTAGATGCATACCCCAAGTACATGGAGCAAGCAGAGATGCTTTGGTTCATTTGGAAGAAATCTTAACACGTGAGATAAACTCCGTAACTGATAATCCGAATATATTCCAAAATGATGGAAATCCTATTGCTATTTCAGGTGGTGGATTTCACGGTGAACCTATTGCTCTACCTATGGATTACGCGGGTCTTGCTGCTTCTGAACTTGGAAATATTTCCGATCGACGCATTTATCTATTACTTGGGGAAAAAGGAGAATACGGACTACCGGATTATTTAATAAAAGAGTCTGGTTTGAATTCAGGATTCATGATAACACAATATCTTACAGCAGCTTTGGTTAGTGAAAATAAATCTCTTTGTTATCCAGCAAGTGCAGACAGTATTCCAACAAGTAATGGTATTGAGGATATAGTTTCAATGGGATCAATTAGCGCTCGAAAAACCCTTAAGATTATAGATAACTTAGAAAAAATTCTTGGAGTTGAACTATTTTGTGCATGTCAAGCAATAGATTTTCGACAACCATTAAAATCAAGTCAAATATTAAAAAAATGTCATAATTACGTGAGGAGTAAAATTCCCCATATAAAAAATGATGAAGTATTATCAAATTACATAAATATCGCAATCGAAATTGTGCGCAGTCAACAATTGCTTATTTTTTTCAATGAATAATTTTATAATTTGAAAGTTTAGCTAGAGAATGTAAAGTAAATTAAGTAAAAATAAAAATAGGTGGAAAAATTGGTTCAAAAAACGCTCGTAGGGCCTTTTAAGCAGATATTAACTATGAATGACCTTCCCAGTAAGGGTCCAATTAAGGATGATCAACTGGAAATAATCGAAGGGGGAGGAATATTGATTGAAGATGAAATAATTGCAGCAATATATAATAAAGAGCAATTTGAAAAGGAAAAGAAGCATTATAGAAGTAAAAGTGGAGATAATTCTTACTATAAAATAAGTAAAGATGCTGTTCTTATTCCAGGGTTTATAGATTCACATACACACATGGTATATGCGGGTTCCAGAGCAAAAGACTACGCAAGAAGAAATGCTGGAGAAAGTTATTTAGATATTGCAAAAAGTGGTGGTGGAATTCTTAGCACAGTAAAATATACGCGTGAAGCCAGTTTCAAACAGTTAAAGCAATTACTTTTTGAAAGGGGTTTAACCCATATTAAATGTGGAATAACAACTACCGAAGTTAAAAGCGGATACGGTCTTGATTTAGAAAATGAATTAAAAACTCTAAGAGTAATTAAAAATTTAAAAGAATCAAGATCTTTGATTCCTGAATTAATCCCTACCTGTTTATCAGCCCATGTAAAACCGGATGAATTTAAGACTCACGAAGAATATTTGGATTATATAATCAAAGAAATTCTACCAATAATAAAGGAAGAAAAACTCAGCGACCGTGTTGATATTTTTATTGAAGAAGGAGCTTTTAATCCCGAAATTTCATTAAAATTTTTAGAAGCAGCAAAAGAAATGGGATTTAAAATAACAGTGCATGCAGATCAATTTAGTACAGGAGGCTCTGAAGTTGCAGCCAAGGTTGGAGCTATAAGTGCAGATCATCTAGAAGCTAGCGGTGAAACCGAATTTTCTCTATTAAAAGATGGAAATGTAATCGCTACAGTACTTCCCGGAGCATCAATGGGATTAGGAATGCATTACGCCCCTGCTCGAAAAATACTTGATGCAGGTTTGTGTCTGGTAATTGCTACTGATTGGAATCCGGGAACCGCACCTATGGGAGACCTTTTAATTCAAGCAGCAGTTTTAGGTGCAAATCAAAAACTTTCTATTGCAGAAACATTATCAGCCATTACAAATCGCGCAGCTATGGCTTTAGAATTAAACGATAGAGGTATTATCAAACCACAATATTTAGCAGATTTTCTTGTATTTCCTTGTTCAGAATATGAAGATATATTTTATAACCAAGGAGTGCTAAGACCAAAGCAAATCTGGATGAAGGGAACCAGAATAATTTAAGGATGATGAAAAATGAAACAAGATATAGAAATAGCAAGAGAAGCAGAACTAAGGCCAATATATGAAATTGCGGCAAAAATGGGAATTCCTGAAGAAGCATTAGAACCTTATGGTAAAAATAAAGCAAAAATAAGTCTCGATTTTTGTTTTAAGTGCAGAAAGCAACATAAGCCGGGTAAATTAATTTTGGTAACCGCAACCAGTCCCACGCCAGCAGGAGAAGGAAAAACAACAACATCAATTGGTTTAACTGAAGCTTTAAACCGATTAAACAAACAGGCTGCCGTATGCATTCGTGAACCCTCCTTGGGCCCTGTATTCGGAATTAAGGGAGGAGCTGCGGGAGGTGGATATTCTCAAGTTGTTCCAATGGAGGATATAAATTTACATTTTACAGGAGATCTTCATGCAATCACTTCTGCGCATAATTCTTTGGCGGCTTTAATGAATAACGCAATTTATCGTAGAAAAATTGATATAGATCCAAAAAGAATTTTATGGAATAGGGTTATGGATGTCAATGATCGTGCACTGCGAAACATAATTGTAGGTTTAGGTGGACACACTGACGGAGTATCGCATCAAAGTAGCTTTGATATCACTGCAGCTAGTGAACTTATGGCTATTCTTTGCCTTTCAAACAACATCGCAGAATTAAAAGAAAAAATTGGAAATATTCTTCTTGGATTTAATTTTGCTGGAGATCCTGTCTATTGTCGCGATTTAGGTGTAGAAGGTGCCATTACCGTATTACTTAAGGATGCTATTAAACCAAATTTAGTACAAACCATGGAAAATAATCCAGCTTTTGTTCATGGCGGTCCATTTGCAAATATTGCTCAAGGATACAATACAATAATTGCGGCACAAATGGCACTTCATTCTAATGATTACGTTGTGACTGAAGCAGGATTTGGAAGTGATCTTGGAGCAGAGAAATTTTTCGACTTAGTTTGTCCTTATGGAGGATTTACCCCAAGTCTTACCGTAATGGTGACTACAATTCGCGCATTAAAAATGCATGGTGGTCAATTACTCGATAGGATTACTCTAAAAAATACCGAAACTTTACGCAAAGGATTACCAAATTTAGGTCGTCATTTGGAAAATACTACGAAATTCGGTGTTGATTGCGTTGTTGCACTAAATAAAATCATGTCGGATACTGATGAAGAAACCCAAATTGTTGTTGATTATTGCAAGGAACTTGGTTTTGATGCTGCAATCTCTGAAGTTTGGGAAAAAGGTGGAGAAGGTGGTGAAGAATTGGCAAAACTTGTTTTGAAACATCTAGAAGCAGGAAAAACTGATTATCATAAGATTTACGATTGGAATTTGCCTGTAGAAGATAAAATTAGAATAATTGCTAAGGAAATTTATCGCGCTGATGATATTGAATTATTGGATGAAGCAGTTGAAGATATAAAATTTATCAACAAACTAAAGCTGGATAATTTGCCCATTTGTATTGCAAAAACACAGAAATCTTTCTCGGATAATCCTAAATTACTCGGAGCACCTACTGGTTTTACAATGAAGGTAAGAAGAGTAATCATTGCCTCGGGTGCAGGGTTTTTAATACCGATCACTGGAAAAATGTTAAGAATGCCCGGTTTACCTTTAATTCCTGCTGCAGAATCCATTGATATCGATTATGATGGCGATGTAGTTGGACTTTTTTAATTTATTTCTAAAGATAATCTTTAGGTTTTTTCCATTTCGCTTTTTTAGCAAATTTTTTTACTTCGCGCTGAGCTCGCTTAATAGGTGCTAAAGTTCCAGGACCACCAACACAACCGTTAGGACAAGCCATTCCTTCAACAATCAATGGTTTAGGGTCGAGTTTTCCGTTTTTAACTTGACGTAGCAAACTCATACATTCTTTCAAGGTATCTGCTGATACAATTGGAATATCAATATCTTCCCCAATGATGGCTTTTGTTTGTTCAAGAACTGCTTTTGCAACACCACCTGCAACGGGAAAGCCTCTACCCAGAGCAGAAGCATCATTCATCTCTTTTTCTGGGGGAATTTTTGTAGGATCCATGGTAAAAGCTTGAAAAATTGCAACCAATTCTTCAAATGTCATTACAAAATCCACAACCTCTGCTACTTCCGGAATGAAACATTCTTCCTTCTTAGATATACATGGACCAATGAAAACCACAATAGCATCAGGAGTCTCATTTTTGATCTTTTTGGCGATTTCAACCATTGGAGCGAATGATTTTGAAATATTTAATTTAGATAATTCGGGAAAATTTTTTTCAGCAGCCATCGCCCAGGATGTACAACAACTGGTCCCTATGAAAGTTCTGCATTTGGTTTCAGGTTCGCTCTCATCCCCACATTTTTCCCGTTTTTTAATTAATTCAACCAACTCTTCAGTTTCGTTCAATACAACTACATCGGCACCATACGCAACTTCTCGAACATCTGTAAAACCGACCTCCTTTAAGGCTCCCTTTAATTTTCCGGGAGTGACTAAAGGTCCGAATTGGCTTACGAAAGCGGGGGCAATTTCTGCAATAACAGGTTTTTTCCCTTTAAGCGCAGTAATTATTTGTACAATCTCTGATTTTTCTGCAATTGCACCAAACGGACAAGAAACAATGCACATCCCGCATGAAACACATTTATCCTGATCAATATCTGCAAAACCGTTTTCATCTGAGCTTATTGCTTTTACCCCACATGCAGCTGCACATGGTCTTTCTCGGTAAGCAATTGCGTTGTATGGACAAACTTGCTCACATTTGCCACATCTTATGCAAAGATCTTGATCTATATGAGATCTATTATTGATTATCGAAACTGCATTTTTCGGACAAACAATCGTGCACGGATGAGCAATACAACCCCTACATAAATCGGTAACAATGAAAGAATGTTCGGGACAGCGTTCACATCCAACTTTAATGACATTAACAATAGGTTTTTTAATCACTTTCTTATCGGTTAGCGAATATATAACGTCATCATCATTTATAGGTCCATGCGCGCCGAATTCCTTTAAATCCATTCCAAATGCAAGTCTGACTCTTTCTCTAACTACTGCGCGCTCCTTAAAAACAGATTCTCGATAAGTTGGAGTGTCTTTATCAATAATTTGATAAGGAATATACTCAATATGTGTTGGCGGTAAATCCTTAACAATCATTCGGGCAACAGCTGATAGAACTCGCCGGCGTATATCTATAACAGGCGTGTAAAGACCGCGCATTTTTTCAAAGATATTCAATCTGGGTAATGGCATTTTAAAATCCTTCAAAAATTTTTTTTCCTTTCTTATTTACGTTCATCTTTCTATTAATCCCCATCGATTTTCTTGTATAACATGTCAATCAATCGCTCTGCTGTCATTTTTGGATATATTTTCCCGTTAATTTCAACTACTGGAGACTGTTTTCCCAAATCCCCGCAAGTTTCACGGCATTCTACGCCCTCTATTAGACAATTTTTTGCTATTTTTGGATCGTTTTCAACAAGATCAAGCAATTCTTGCCCACCATGAACCAGACAATTCATACCACAGCAAATTTTTACACTGATAGTTTCCATTTATTTTTCTCCAAATTATATTAATTCCTTTAGCCTTAATTTAATTCCTTTAGCTTAACTTATTCGATCTTTCTCTTAGTGTGATAGTGTGATGAAAGTTCGAAAAACTTTTTTTATCTTCGTTAACTTTTCTAACTTGAATTATTTAATGGAAAATTTCTATTAAGTTGAGAACTTTCCTATTGAGTATATTGCCCAAATAATTTGATGGGGTTTTCGTCTAGTGGCTAGGATGGTGGGCTCCAGACCCATTGATCGTGGATTCAATTTCCACAAACCCCATTTTATTTTTTACATTTAATTGATGCTTTAGAGCGATGATTCTAAGTTTTGGAATTGTATTCTTAATTTATTGCTAATAGAAGTTAACATTCAAGAACATAATTGTATAATTATTCAAAATTCTTTCATTATTTCTGTCTTCATTGAGTAAAAGATTTTATACTAGATAGATCTTATTTTTATCTATTTAGAATTAACAAGAATTTTGGATTTTTATGAGAAATTTATTTGAAAGTTATGCAGAGTCGCCAAAATTTATTCGAAAAACGCTATGGAAAATCTGGCATAATTTTCTGGTTTTTAGAGATCGAGATTTTGAAATTAAATACATGAATTATGGATATGCAGATATAGATGGAAATCTAGAACCAATTGAGTTAGAAAAAGAAGATGAGCCAGAACGTTATTGTTTAAACTTATACCATCAAGATATTGAAGGAAATGATATTGAAGGAAAAAAATTATTAGAAGTTGGTTGTGGTCGTGGAGGGGGAGCATCTTATATTTCTAGATACTTTCATCCTAAATCCTATATTGGTTTAGACTTATCCAAAAAAGCAATAAAATTTTGTAATGCTAATTATGATGTTCCTGGTTTGACTTTTATTCGAGGAAGCGCGGATGATTTACCTTTCGAAGATAGTTCCTTTGATAATGTTATTAATGTGGAATCATCACGTTGTTATGTAGATATGGATGGTTTTTTATCTGAAGTGCATCGAATTCTCAAACCTAATGGTCATCTATTATTTTCAGATATGAGAACTGAAGATGGAAACGAATTATTGAAGGAGCAATTTAAAAACGCTCATTTAAAAATAATCAAGGAAAAGAATATTTTACCAAATGTTTTAAAGGCTTTACAATTAGATAATGAGCGGAGAAAGAGTTTAATCCTTAAAAAGGCCCCGAAATTTCTTCATAAATCAGTTAATGAATTTTCTGGTTTAATTGGGACCGAGAGATATAGACTTTTTGAGGATGGAATAATGCATTATTATCATTATACTCTTCAAAAAGTTGATTAGAAGTTGATTAAAAGTCGATTAATTTTTTTCTCTTATTTTGACTTTGAGAGTGATAATTTTAAGGTTTTGAAACGTTTTCTTTATTGATTGTTGATGGAAGTTAGCATTCAAGAACAGATTGCCCAAATTATTCGGTATGCACTAAAATTTAAATCTGAGATCGGTCATCCAGAAGTTGAATCAAGAAAATCAGTACAAAATTTAAAAGATTACGAAATAATAGAAGCAATAATCCCAGGGATTGTTGATAACATAGCGAAAATTGCCTATGAAGAAACTTTTGGGCAAGTTTCTGGAAGTAATCTTACGCGATCATTAAAAATTAAAACTTTTATGAGTAAGAGATACAATCATCTTAGAGAAATTATAGGTGAAAAACGCTTTGATAAATTTGTTGATTTTCCTGAAAAAATTCGAACTTGGCGCAAACAAAATTTTACAGAACAGCAAATTGAGAGTAAATTTGTAAAAAGCGTGATTCAGCTCTATTTAACATCAGCCAAACGAGATTCTGCAGTATTTCAAGTTGAGCTATTACCGCTAATTCGTGAATGGATTAAAATTTCATTGGAGTCAATTAATAACAAAGGAGCAGCAATCGATCCACTTTCTTTGGATAAAATAACTCGAGAATTTCTAAAAACCATAGATTTGGGGCGTGTGGAAAATGAACTTAAAGGCATTATTCGCGACCTTCAAACCTATAGCATGCTTATTTTCTTTATTAAAAAATTCCCTGATTATGGTTTTATTGATGAAGGGTCTGAATTAGTTTCGATTCTTGACAAAATTCGTAATATTATGGATAAAATTGTTCAAGGATTACAGAATTTTCCAGAAATCGATGAAAAAGTCCTTCAATCCTATGAACTAATACTAAAAGAAAATTAAAAAAAAAAATTCTGCAAGTCTATTTGATTCTTAGAAGGGATCAATTTTAATGCATTTCAAGGATTTTTGATAAAAATTTCTTCAATCTTTCATTAGATGGGTTTTCAAAAACATCGCCAGGGGGCCCCCTATAAATAATTTCACCTTCATCCATGAAAATCACTCTTGAAGCTAGTTCTTTCGCGAATGGGATTTCATGCGTTACCACTACTAAAGTATAATGAAATTCAGTAACTAGTTTCTTCATGACACTTAATACTTCACCCGTTAATTCTGGATCTAAAGCAGAAGTAGGTTCATCAAAGAATATCAATTTAGGTCGCATCGCAAATACCCTGGCAATCGCAACTCGTTGTTGTTGCCCTCCTGACAATTCTCCAGGATAAGCATCTATTTTTTCTGATAGATTAACTGTCACTAATACTTCTGCAATTCGTCTTTTAATTTCATCTTCTGGGAGTTTTAGTACTTTTTCCAGAGGTAAACGTATATTAGCACCCACTGTTAAATGCATAAACAGATTGAATTGTTGAAAAACCATGCCAATACTTTTTCTGACTTCGTTAATGTTTATTTCTTTAGTTGTAATCTCTTCTCCATTAAAGAATACTTGCCCAGTTGTAGGTTCAATAAGACGATTCATACATCTTAACAAGGTTGATTTACCAGATCCACTACTTCCGATAATAACAACAACTTCCTTTGGCATAACTTTTAAAGATACGCCTGGAGACTTCAATGCTTCGAAATCTTTAAATTTCTTAGTAAGATTTCTAACTTCAATTACTGGTTGTTCAGTCATAAGAAACACCTAACCCTGGAATTCTTAATTTTATTTCAAGTCGTTTTGTAAATTTCGATAGGGAAAATGCAATAATGAAATAATATATAGCTGCAACAAAGAATACCTCCCATAAGAAGTAAACGGATTGTAATGATCGTGATCTCTTGGTTAATTCAAAAACACCTATATTTGATAATAGCGAGCTGTTTAATAGGACATTAATGATTTCATTTGTCAAAGGAGGAACAACCATACGGAAAGTTTGAGGTAAAATCACATAACTCATTGTTTGCCCTTGTGTCAGACCAAGTGCTCTTGCTGCTTCTGTTTGACCTGTTGGAATCGATAAAATGCCAGCTCTTATTATTTCTGCTTGATAGGCTGCAGTATTAAGGACCAAGGCAAGAGTACCTAAAGTTATTTCATATGAAAGACCCATGTCACTTATTACATTTGATAATATAGGAATGCCATAAGATTCATTTAAAGCAAGAGACATTCCTGATACTCCAAAGTATACCATTAAGATCTGGACTAACAAAGGAGTTGATCGGAAAAAATCCACATAAGCTTGAGCTAAATATTTAAAACCATATACTTTTCCTTTATTCACAAGTATGACTGCAAGTATAGCTGCTAAAATAAAACCAAGTGCCACACTGATAAGACTAATATAAAATGATAACGTAGCAGCATTTGCTAATCCACGTAAAATAATTGGAATACGATAGTCTAAATACTCCAACGAATAACCAAAGAGAAGTAGGAACCAATCCACAATCATAATAAGAGGATCAATATAATTAGAATTAGGAACTATCAGTGTTCTTATAAATCCGATAAATAGCATAAGTATGAGTAATCCTAAACACCACCAACCAAGATTCTTTTTTGTAATTCGTATGTTACCGAAAAATCTTTTAATAAATATCTTTAACTTTGAACTATCATTCTTTTCTATTTCTGCTTCAATTTCTGTTTCAATTTCTGTTTCTTTGCTGTTAACTGCCATAATTTTTCATATCTCCAAAATCATTTAAAAGAAGATAACATATATTAAAAAAAAAATGGAAAAAAAAATCTTCCTATCTTAATTTGTTCAGATTCTCTTTTTTGATTTTCGTACCAATACAATCGATACAACAGGAATTATTGAGATTAATGCAATAATTGGAAAACCAGGAATAGTTGCTGGTGGTTTTTCAACATAACCGTAAACATCCCCACCCATCCATTCCTTGTAAATATCATTATACTCTTCTGTGAATACTGGATTGTCTTCGTCTTCACCTAATAGACCATCTAAGACATCATTAATTCTAAGACGCAGTGAATCCGAACCTGTTTGTACAGGAATTCCAAAGTCTTCAGGACTAAATGTGTCAACAATATCAAATGTGTCTGGTTGACTAGTCTTACCAGCATTTAGGGTATCATAGTCTCCTAAGACGCAATCTACAGTTTCTAAATTCAAAGCTTCAATTGCTAGATTAATTGTTGCAAAAGAGACTGTTGTAGAAGTAAAGTTGTTATCTTGAAGATATAAGTCGCTGGTTGTTCCCTCTTGAATACCTACTTTAATACCGGTCGCATTTACATCGTCAATTGTAGAGATATTCTTTAGATTGTTAAGTTTAACCATAACTGCTTGGGTACTTTTATAATACCATCTAGAAAAATCCATTGTTTCTTCTCTTTCTTCTGTTATTGTGACTGCTGAAATAATACAATCATACATTCCACTAGCTAAGCTCGTAAAAATAGTTGCCCAACTTACATCTTTCCATACAATATCGACTCCAATATCTTTGGCGATGATCGCCATTATGTCAGGATCAAAACCAACAATCTCGTCAGTTTCTGGATCTCGTTCCTCAAAAGGCGGATATGCTGCTTCAATTCCAACTGTAATTTCACCAGCTGCAATTATATCTGCTAAACTTGTATCTGCCACAGGAGCAGCAGAAGCAGGAGAAATCAAGAAAATTGGTAAAAACAGAAATACCAATATTATCAAACTATAATGTTTTATTTTCATTTTTATTCATTCCATTATTATTAAACCTATTTTTTTTTATATCATAGGTAGATAAAGCTATATATCAATTGTAATAAAAATGCTTCTATGAAAAATTCATTTTTGAAAAGAAATTTGAGCTTCTTTATTAAATTGTATTTGGACCAAAATATAATCGATATTATAAAAGTTAATTAGAATATGGATGTGGATCCAATTTGCACTACCTTTAAATAAAATGAAAATATTTATTCCTTGGTGTTATTATCTTGAAAATAACTAATGAAGCGAAATCATTTATAACCGAAAAGGTTCAAGAATTGGAAAATCCCGTTTTGGTCGTATTTGAAAGAGTATACCGAGGATGATGCGGAGTAGAGAGAGTAACCAGCGTAGTCCCAGCGGATCTAAGCCAGATCCCTGATAAAGATCCCTTTACTCAAAAAACTATGCAAGACTTTCAATACCCACTTTATCTTCAAAAAGAATTAGAGCATCTCTGGGATAGCCAAACAAAAATTGATGTTGCAGGATGGTCATCCTTTAGAAGATTGGTAATAGTTCAGGCATAAAATCTCATAAGAATGAAGCAAATCTATAAACTTAGATGATTTGCAGACACCCAATGCAAATGGGTTTGAGATTTATTTTTTAATTTATTTTTATTGTATATTAAATTACTAGTTTATCCATCGAACCGCTAGAAAATCCAGAAATATCTATTGTTACCAAGGTAAAACCCAATTTTTTTAAACTCGAATCAATTTCCTCCCTAATTCCTTTATTATTTATTAATTCAATCAATCTTGCACTAGATTCAATTCGGGCGAGTAAGTGATTAGAAGGTAAAAGCTTATGAACGCGAACTCTTACAGGAATTGAAGAATCTTTAATTTGCTTTCGGAGAAATATTTCAGCCTTATCAATCTTGGTTAGTAAATCTTCAGTAATTTCCATGTTAAAAGGAATTCTCGATGCTAAACATGCTTGAGAAGAAATATTTTCTGATGGTAATGATAGAATTTGGGTTAAGGAAATAATATCGGATTTAGTAAATTTTCCCTCTGCTAAAGGAGATTTAACATTACTTTCTTTTAAAGCTAATAAACCTGGCCGATGAAGATTTAGATCCGAGTAATTCGTACCATCAATAATTAAATCATACTCTTCTTTTTTTGCAATATCATTCATTATTTCTAAAATTCCTTTTTTACAATGGTAACATCTGTTGGGTAAATTTTCATGAATTTCAGAAATAAGAAGGGAATTAAATTCATGAATAATTAATGGAACTTTAAGTAAAACGGAAAATTGCTTAGCTTGATTAATTTCTTGAGTCGGAGTTAAAGGAGTGTGAATAAGAACCCCTTTCACCTCATTTCCATACTCTTTTGCTAAATATAAAATTAAAGTTGAATCAATTCCACCTGAAAAAGCCACAAGGATCTTCTTTCCCTTGAAAAAGTTTTTTATAATTCGAATTTTATCTTTTAAAAATTCTGGGATTTCTTTTTTGCTAAGTAAAGTCACTACAACCAACTATCTATTCATATCTTGGAGGGTAATAATCAACTGGTTCGAAATTTTTAATTCCAGCTCCACAGATCTCACATTTTTCAGGGGGTAGTTCGGTTTTTTCTTTGGATATCCATCCACATTTTTCACAACGCCAAATGCACTTCAATTTTTTAGAACTCCAAGGGATCAATAAAGAAATAATCAATTAGTATAAAATTATGAAATAAAATAAAACTTGGTTAAAAAAAAATTTTAGAAAAATTACTACATAAAATTTTATTTTCTGTTTAGTAATATCTCCAAATCTTTGGAACTTATTGGACCTTCCCCGCAAAAGTACCCACAGCCTTGATCTTGATACTTTTCAATTTCAAAGTTTAAGGGAATCACGTATTTTCTTAGAGAATCAATAACATAATTAACACGAATATCAACTATGGATTTATCTTTTCTTAAGCAAGCATCAATAAATTTTTCAATTGTAGTAACATTTGGAGCAATAATTTCAACTAACATATTAAATTTTCCCGTTAGTTTGAAACAATTTACGATATATGGGCATTTACTAAATTTAGTCCAAAGGGCTTCGACATTTTTTACGGATAGATCAATTCTGGCTAATTTTAAATCCAATTTATTGAATTCCGCGCCGATGATTTCAGATAAGAGAAATTTTCGTTTCAATTTTATAATTCGTGCCCCCACGGCTGGTTGGCTTTTATTAACTTTTTCAGAAATTGCAGAATGAGTCATTTCTGGATTTTTTTCTAATAATTCAATTATCATTTTATCTGTATCATCAATATTAAGTATCTCATTATAGCGCAAGAACCATCATTCTCCTTTTCTTTTTTGATTTGTTAAAAATTTTGATTGGAAACGATAACATACTTTTTGTTTCCATATTACTGATCTTAGTAAAAAACTCAATTAATATATTTCTAACGTTTAAATTCCAATTGTTTTATTACAAAAAAACTTAAAATTGAAATTATTTTTCAATAAAAATTTTAAAGAAAATAATGAAGATCAATTTAAAATAAAATATGATTAGTGGGCCGTTTTTAATTTTATATTTTTTGAATCAGCTGTTTCACAATAGGGACAAGTTGAAATGTTACATAATTCATTAGGTTTATCAAAATTTTCTATTGTAAAATCAACCGGAAGTATAAAAGGTGAAGCAAAATCTGTAATTAAATCCATTTTGATTTTTCTAACATATTCTTTATTTCTAAAATGCTTATCCAAAATTATATCTAACCTTTTAAGGGATGAACAAGCCATAAAAATCATTATATTATAATCCCCACTTAATTTTAGAGCATTAATTATATAGGGACAAAAATTCACCATGTCAAATACGACTTGTGGATTTGTTATAGACATTTCGATTTTAACTAAATTCAACGATGATGAGACAAGATCTTTTGAAAAATCAACTCCAATTTGAGTTGCCAAGATACCTTTCTCAGATAATTTCTTAATCCTTGCTCCTATCGCTGGTTGGGAGCGTTCAAGGTTTTTTGCTATTTGACTATGAGTAATTGAAGGATTTTTTTGCAGAATTTCTATAATTCTTTTATCAATATCATCAATTTTTGTTAATTTCATTTTAATTATATCACTTTTTTATTATCTTTTCGGAATTTAGCGAAAAAGGGTTTTTTCATGGATTTTTATCTTGAATGTCCGAAATTTCTTTAGATTTCTTCAGCAATAATTCTGTTAATAATTGGAATGATTCTTCTACATTTTCTCCTGTCTTTGCTGAAAGTTCTATATGGTGAGTTAATAAAAACTCATCACCTTTTTGAGACGCTTCTTCATAACTAATTTGACGATAATCTACCAAATCTTTCTTACTACCTATCAGAAAAATAGGAATGTTCCCTGCATTTTTTCTTATAATTTGAATCCAGACTGATAAACTTTCAAGTGTTTTACGAGAAGTTATATCGTATAGAAAGAATGCAGCATTGCTTCCTTTACTATAAGTGGGTAAAAGAAATCTGAAGCGTTCTTCTCCTCCAAAATCCCAAATCTGAATTTTTACAGATTTATTATTTTCCAAACGGATTTTTTTTGAGAAAAAATCAACGCCAATTGTTAATCGCGGGGAATCTACGAACACACCTGTAATGTATCTATGTGTTAACGAGGTTTTTCCTACACTAGCATCCCCGAGCATTAATAACTTAAACGTGAAATCTGGTGACATTTTTATAATATATCCTATATTTTTGTGGTATTCTTATTCTCAAAAATTTTTGTTTATATGATTAACTGGTTCGATTAAGTTAAATAAGTACTGATCGCTATTAAAAATTTTATTGCATTTTTCGAGATCGAGAGTGAGATCGCATATCATTGTTAAGAAAATTTCCATCTCAATGCCACACTATAAACTCCCGATCGTGTTTTAAAATGATTTTTCCTATATAATTGATTTCAAAACATTTTATCGAGTTTTTCATGACGTTTGGTTAAAAAGGTGCCATAATACGATTTAAATTGCAAATCTTGAATTTTTTTTGTGTTTTTTTCAAGGGATGAGATATGTTTTATTTGAAATTGAGACTCTAACTGATTTGTTATTAATTCTATTTCTGCATCTGGTAAATGTGCCCTAATATGCGCTTCTATTTGAGGTAAAGGAATTGTACACTGAGGATTTATTTTTGAGATAGGAAATAATATATTTGCAATTAAATTAATTCTCTTCTTAACATAATTAGAATCATTTTTGGATAAAAACTCAAATCTCACAGGAATATCATAAGGTGATATTTGAATATAGGAAGCAAATACTCCGATTTTTTCATTAGAAGTTTTTCCCTTATTATATATTCTTGAAATATCCGAATCAATGCAATATGCAGGTGATCTATTTTTTGGAGGAATAATTTTAAACACAAATTCAGAATCGGTAAAATGCTTTAGATGCTTTCTATAGGGAATTTCTTGTAAACTTTTCAAACTTGAATAATGAGCAATTAAATATGGTAAAGCTCTATTTAATAAATCTCGAAACATTGTTGAACGGCTATCTTTTACGGAACCAATAAGAATGATATTGTGTTCATTACAAAATTCATATAATTCTTCATAACTTTCAATGCATGCATTATAAAATTGGTTTATTATCTCAGGATTTTTTTGATAAATTAATGATGGAGGAGGTGACAAACTCCCATCGAGTAATACTAAATCCGGAGGATTTGATTCTGAGCGTAAAAAATTTAATAACATCGAATTTTCTGCTAAAGATCTCCGATATCCTGCCAATGTTCTACCCAAATTCTCTGATATAGGTAAATCATCAGAAAATAATGAGTAATATTCATCATTATATATCGGAGGGAAGTTCCTGATCGAAGGGGATCCATCATACGAATTAAAATCATAAAGAACTACAGTAACCTTAATCAAAGTTATTTGAACACCCAAATATTGCCGAAGACCCAGTCCTCCATCAACGGCCGCAATTCTTAAACCACGTAATTGAGAAATTGTATATGGAGAAATAGGATTAATCAGATTCGGTTCATAAAATGGTTTAAAATCCGGACTAGAAAAAGTAGTTAAATCAATTTGTGGAGATTTTTTAAAAGCATCTAGTAAAATGCTTAAGAATTGTTCCTTACCCTGTATATTTTTAAAAATTTGTTCAGCATGATTTGACAGATTTAAAGAAAGGAGTTGATCTTTAGAAAAGAAGGTTGGAGTTAACCTTTTCTTCTTACTTTCAAAATCTAACTCTTTTTTCTTGCTATAATAATTTGTTTTAATTTTTTCTATCTTTTTTTTTTTAGGAAAATCAGATGTAGAAAATGAATCTCTCGATGTGGCGGTCATTGCTAATTTAATTTAAGTTTAACCCCAAATAAATAACATAAACACTCCATTAGTTTATTATAATAATAAAATCAGAATTAAAAATTAAAAAAAAAAGGAAATTTTGAGGAAATTCCTGAAACATTTCTTGAAACGGAAGTTAGAATCCTCAAAGAACCTCCGTCACTCAAATATTTGATTAAATATTCGACTTTAAGATCATTTTATTAATAGTTTTTATTCTATTTTTTTCGACCTTCACTGCTTCAGCAATCATATATTATAAACTTTACTATTTAAATCTAGCCCATATGAAAGTTAAGAGTGTTTATTGAATAGAATTTCAATTGAAATAATTTCTTTTAGACAACTTGAGCAAAAAGAAACATTGGATTGGAAAATCTTTCCACAATTAGGGCATTTATAACTAAGAACTTGCATTTCCCCATTTTTTTTATTTTTTTTGGAGATTTTCATTATTAAGGTATATATCGCCCAAATTATTATAAATTCAGATATTTGAATAGCAAATAAGTATAGAATTGAATAATAGAAATTGGGTGATATCTGATTTTCAAAAGTTGGGCTGTATTTATGAATAAAAACCCAGAAAAAATAATGAATTAATCCTGTTAGAAATAAAATATATTTGGCATTATTCAAATATTCATTTTTGGTTAGTATAATTAATGTTGTTGAAGCTATTAATATAAAAATGAACGAGATAATTCCCATTTGCCAAAAACTATAAAAATCACTATGATAACAATATGTTCCTAAAAATGAAATTACATTTTTTTGCATAGTTGTCTGTGTTTCAAAATCAGAACCAAGACTAAAAGAATTCATTAAAAATAATACCAAAGTGATACCAATAAAATAAAAAAAAGTTGCAATTTTAGCATTAATGAATCTTTTTATGTGCAATTTATTCATTGTATGAGAAAAAAATATTCATTGTATGTGAAAAAATTATTTGTTTTGTTTAATTTATAAATTTAATAAATGCCTTCAATAAAATCAAAAAAATACATTGCAAAACCATCTGATAGTCGAGAATGGATAATTATTCAATCAAAATCTGGATTAGCAGTTGATACTGAATTAAGTATTATTGATTATCATTTTGATTGCCAACCAAAACTGGTTGAAGTTAATGGAGAAAAGATTTACTGCTCTCAATTATGTTGTTATGCTGGTTGTTATGTGTCTGAGAAGAAAATTAAAAAGGTAGAAGAGATTTTACCGAAAATTAAACCATTATTGCAAAAAGATAGTATAGATCTGCTTGAAAAAGTAAATGATCAGATTATTGTACCTGAAGATTATGATAAAGAAGAGAAATTATATAAAACGCGCACAGCACCTGAAGAATGGGAATTTTCTGATGAGGATGAAGAAGAAGACGAAGAAGAAGATACGAATGAATCAGAATCTTTAGAAAATGATACAAAAGATGATGATGTAAATGAAGATGAAGATCATGAATTACCTCAAAATCATTGCATATTCCTAACTGATAAAGGTCTTTGCGCTCTACATCAACATTATAATGATGAAGGTATAAATTGGGTGAAGGAAAAATTCAATATTTGTGTCTGTTTTCCCTTGGATATCCGTCCTCAAGATAAAACATTGGCTTTCATGGATGATTTTGATTCATTTATGTTTCTTGATGTCGACTGTATGAGCAAAGACGAAGATAAAAAAATTAAATTGGGAATGCCACAAATCATCGATTCCATGAAATATGCAATAGTTAATCGATACAATCTTGAATGGTGGGAAGCACTTTCAGCATTCTCAAAAGATTATCGAGCAGGAAAAATAGATTTAGATGAAATTTATAAGGAATTTGAATAGAAAAAAAGAATTCTATAATTTTTTGAGTGGTCCTTCAATCACTTCAAATTTATCTTTAGTAATAATTACAAGTTGAATTTCAAATCCAGAACCGATATCTAGGCTTTTAGCCGCAGCTAGTGCTTTTTTCACAAGTTCAACTCCTTCGTTAGTACTCATTTCAGGTTTCCATCCTCCTTCTAAAACGCCAAGCACAAACGAAGAACCACTACCTAAACTTGCAAAATTTTCGGAATCTGCCATATATCCTAAGAAATCTATTGGAAAAATACGACCAGATTGAGTTTTTGAGTCATATCCTCCAATTATCATAAATGCTTGGAAGAATGAGCGTCCATTGAATAATATATTTCTTATAATGTTTGCGATATATTCCAAACTAGGCTCTTTCCCATCTCTGACATTCAATAATCTAGAGAATGCTTGGGCTTGACCGACAACGTACTGACAATCAGCAACACCTCCTGCTATTGTAGCACCACATTGTTCATTTATTTTGAATAATTTCTGGGCTTTTTTATTTGCTACGAAAAATCCTGCAGTTGCTTGTGATTCTGTTGCTAAAATTACCCCATCCTTGATTACCATACCAATTGTTGTAGTTCCAGTTTTTAACATTTCTAATTTTTGAATATTTAGAATATTTTTTGCTCCATGTAAAGTAGGATTTTCAAAACTCATGTTAAAAAAGAATCAATTAAAACTTTTATTTTTTCTTATATTATATTGATTTATAATGATCTATTCATATAGATTTTTAAAGCGATCATCTGGTAAAATAACTAAAACTCCCTCTGAATTAACGCATAATTTCCCAGATGAATTATGACCACTAAAAATTTTAGCATTGACATAAACTTCTTTTCCAGCTTTTCCTTCAAACGAATTCGATATTTTACTTAATATAAAAATTGGCTCTCCAATAAGAACCGGTCTAATAAACTTTACATTAATTGATTTAGTAATTCCATATCTTCCAAATTTAAAGAAAGTAACATGAGCCATTAATTCATCAACCAAAGTCGTCAAAATGCCACCGTGAGAATATTTCGGAAATCCACAAAATTCCTTTGGAACTATGTATCGTGAGACAAGTTCTTCTGTTTTTTTATTGGCAAAAAAACGCAATTTTAAACCAATTGGATTATGTTTTGAACAGGCAAAACAATAATGTTCAGTTCCTGGTGGGATATGAACCAAAATCTCTTCGAAACCTTGTTCAAGCAAATCTGAGTAATTAATTTTATGCATCTTAGAAATCTCTTGCATCCGCTAATTTTTTAGTTGGTGAAATACCCATAAATTTCTGATTTCGATAATTTCTTTAATTTTACATATCCATACCGTTCAAACTGCACAATTGTCCCAGGTTTTAAGCCCCTTAAATTCAATTCCCCATATCCTGAAGTAGTTTTTCCATCTGGTTGGAGAATTTTTACACGAATTTTATTATTTTGGGGAACCACTTGGATTTTTCGTATATTTTGTTCTTTTTCTTGAGATTCATAATGAACGATTGGATTTTTACCCAATTTTTCAATTTTCACATTAAATAAATCTTTAAATCGGATAATCTGACCTATTTTTAATGCTGGATATATTATATTTCCTTTTTTCCCTTTAATTTCATTGAGATCATTTTCAGAAATAAAAACCTTCGATATTCCCTCTTTTATGTCAAGGGGAACTTCCCTTACACCTTTTTTGGGGTACTGTGGATTAATTAATGGATTAGCAACAAATTTTTCCATTGGAATATCTGTAACTTTAATAGAATGGGGTTTTTCAACAAACCAATAGCGATTTGAAGTAGGATCTATTATTGTTGAATTTTTAGAGTAAATCCATTCCTTATCGAAAACAATACCACGTTTTGATAAACCTAAATCTAATAATGACTCTCTTAAAGCTTGAGGCTGTATTCCTCTTGCTTTTAATGATTGTAAACTCCAAGTTCGAGGATCATCCCAACCATCATATTTTCCTGAATGAACATTCTGTCGAGCCAAAGTTTTGCTAAGCTTGAATTCGTCATCAAATTTCATACGACCATATAAAGTAATTTGGGATTCTGGCCAACCATATAAATCCCATATGATTTTTTCAACTTCTCCTTCCTTTTTTAAATCAATTCCCCGGATAATGTGAGTGATTCCCAATAAATGATCGTCCAATCCCCACGACCACTCTAACACAGGCCATAATCGAACTTTGGTCCCAATCCTTGGATGTGGCGCATCAGAAATTCTCATAATAATATGATCACGCAGCGCAGGCTCTTTTTGATCCATTCCAGTTTTCAAGCGAACAACCGCTTCCCCTTCTCCAATTTTACCTTCAAGCATTCTATCATATAATTCTTGGTGATATTCTCTTTCTTTATTTCTGCAAGGGCATTCAATTCCGGGTCTTTTATATTTATCACG
>JAUWOE010000111.1 GCA_030612265.1 Promethearchaeum sp. | reverse complement strand
TATGTGTCAAAAATTGCTTCTCGAGATTCAAAATTACAAAAAAGAGCTAAAACCTTGAAAATTGACAAAGATCCACGTGAAAATAGACTATTATACTATGGCGGTATTTTCTTCTGGTTAATACCTGTCGCAACTACATGTGTAACTGTTTTTATTTATGCCCCAATATTTTTAGCAGTTCTAGCTTTTGGTGAAAGAAAACACCCATTTCTTTCTGGTTTGCTTATATCGATGGCTGCTTTGAGTTATCAATTAGTTTTTTTATTTGTTCCTGTATATTTTATTTATTTTTTTAAGCAAGGATGGAAGAAACTCTTTAAATTTATTATTGGATGGGGTCCAGCTCTGATAATTCTATTATTCTTTATTTTATGGCAATATCCAAGTGGAACAATTGAAAGTTTGTTTTTATATATTTCAGATATGCCTTATAATAAGTGTCCACAGTGTCAAAATGATTTTGATAATTGGTCTGTATTTTCTATACCCCGGTTATTATATAATTTAAGTAATGGTCAAATTCAGATCGGAAATGAAGCGCGTTTAGTTATGTTAATTATATTAGGGATTTTTTGTCTTATTTTTCTATTTTCCAAACGGTATAATGAATTTCCGGAGTATTTCATGCAATGGTATTTTGTTCTGGCAATTTTTTTATTTACTTTGACTACAAATTATGGACAAGCTCATTATATTATTTTTCTATTCATTCCGACTCTCTATATTAACCAAATGAGATATCCCGATTTTCATAAATCAACTCCAATTGGTGCTGGAATTTGGAAATGGGAAGAATATGATAGTTATGTTAAAAAACACAATAAATTACCGATATAAAACTAAGGAAAAAAAACATAAAAAAACTGAGAGGTTTAAAAAAAGATGAAAGTTGAAGAAAATTGGAATAAAATTAAAATTGCATCTGTTATCTTATTTTTTCCCATTTGTGGAATATTAGCATATACTATGTTTCATATAATTCCTTTAAAACAAGATATATTTGTTTCAGTCCATCCCTTACTGATTCAAATTATCGTTACTTTTATAGCAACTCTGTCTATGTTCATAGGTCTTTTTTATCTTATACAATTACCAAAAAGATTTGAAAAATCTAAAAATGACTCAAAAAATAAATCAAATTGAAATATTATCTTTTCTCTCCAACAATTCTTGCATAAAAAGATAGCGTTAAATCCCCAAAAAATGCATCAAAATATTCAAATTTCAAATCTGTATAACTTTCTAATAAATCTTTGGAATTAATGAAAAGAAATTTCGAGAACTGGTTAGATATTCTGTGTTTAAATTCAACATAATAAGTTCCTTCATGAGAATCGTATTTTAGATAAGATTCTCTATACCAACCGAATGCAATTCCTCTCCGGTGGAGAAAAACATCATTAATTATTTCATGAAACTCTTTGGGTTCTAAATTTCTATAAGCTTCCATTAACTCTTTCTTTACAAGATTGGGTGGTTTATGCCTAAATGAATTTTTTACAATAATTTGCGATAGTTCATGCATTGCATCCTCATCCAAATAGTTCATGCAAAATTCCATTACATTTTTATAAATCATCATTCTATCCGCTTTTTCTACGGGGTCAAATAGGTAAAACCATTGCTTGATTGCCTGTTTTACCAAAGCACTTTTTTTTATATTAAGGTTTTTTGCTTCTGTCTCTATGTCATTGAGTGTTTCACTATCTATCCGAATCCCTAGAATAGGATATTTTTTATCTGCCATCTTTTGCATTCCAATTTCTGTTATAATTTCATTAAAACCAAATAGTTCTTTTGATATGATCAATGTATTGCTTAATTTCATTTTGTTTAGTATTTTCATCCCAACCATAAACTTCTGCCATTATATTTGCAATTTTTTCGGCTATTTCAAGTTGCTTTTTATGATGAACTTTCATTGAAATTTCTGTTCTTCTTCCTAAGACATCAAACAGATGAGGGGCACATTCATGAGAAAGAATATAGTAAATCTCCGCAGGAATAAACTGAACTTCATTAAGAAACTGTTTTCCGCGCTGTGGATTTTTAAGAACATCCTTAACAATTTCAATAGCACCTTTGCCGTATTGCTGGTATAAAATATTAGTAATGTCTTCAGTTAACTGGGGTTTATTATCACTTAGGAACTGATTCCATTCTTCTCGTTTGAGATCTATCAAATAAACTTGTTTAGAATATCCTTGTTTCAATTGCTTTTTTGGAAATTCTCTTTTCTTTCCATCTTTAATAAATCCCCTTTTCTTATTTATTATATGATATAATATATTTTCAGCCATTAATCGAAATGACGTCAATTTTCCTCCACAAATTGTAGTTAATCCATTTTCAGTATCAATAATTACTTCTTTTCTTGAAATATCACTTTCAGATTTTCCTTCTTCCATAACCAAAGGTCGGATTCCGGCAAAAGTAGAAATTATATCATCATAAGTCAGGTTTGCTTTTGGAAAATAATGATTTACAGTTCCAATTAAATAATCACAATCTTCTTTTGTACAATAAGGAAAATCTAAATCTTCATTTGGTTTTCCCGTTTCACCCAATTTATAATCTGTATCGGTGGTTCCTATTAAAGTGAATTCATTTCTTGTAAGTATAAAAACTACTCGCCCATCATCCTTTCTAAATACCCCAAATGCATGATTATTACCTACACGGTTTCCAGGAACAACAATATGAACCCCCTTTGTAGGACGAATCACTTTTCGTGGATAATTTTTAAGAAGTTCATCGGTCCAAATACCTGTTGCATTAACAAATTGATCACCTTTGATTTCAAATTTCTTCCCAGTTTCAATATCAACAGCTTTTATTCCAATTATTTTTCTTAAATCATTTAATATGAAATCCTCCGCCTTTATATAGTTTAAAGCAACTATATCGCCAATAAACATAGATTCTTTTATTGTTTCTAAAGTTAAGCGAGAATCATCAACGTTTGTGTCATAATATTGTCCTAAAATTTCTAATCCTGTATGATCTATATTAGGTTCTTCTTTAATTGCTTCTTCACGGTTTAAAATTTTGTATTTTTTATATTGCTTGAATTCTGAATTAAAATCAGATATAAAATCATAAAACCTCAATCCCAATTTTACCTCAGCAGAAGAAATTTTCTTATCAGTAAATCCACCAACATTTGTCTTAAGAGGTCTAATATTATGAGAAAAATGATTTCTAAGCCAATTTCGTTCAGTAGTTGCTTCTCTTACAAGTTTAAATTCTTTTTGAGCAAGATATCGAAAACCTCCATGAGCCATTTTGGAGGATCGTGAAGATGTGCCAAATCCAAAATCATTTTTATCAATTAGTGCAGTTTTTATGCCTCTTAAAGCAGCTTCACGAGCAATTCCGGCTCCAGTAACGCCTCCGCCTATTATTACTAGCTCGAATTCTTCTTCTTCTAATCGTTTTAAATCTTTGTTACGGTTTAATGCAGACCAATCAATATTTACTATTTCTGAGTTCATTTGTTTTCACCTAAATCCTATAAAAAAAAAATGTTAGAAATTCAATCCCAATGATTCTGCCACTATTTCGGATAAATCTTTGATTTTTTCATTGTATTTATCGTTTTTGGAATTCTTTTGAGCTTCTAAAAATGACAACTCACATGTAGGGCAAGTTGACACTATATAATTAGGAGAATGTTTACGCAGCTGATCTAATCTAATCAATCCCTCTTTTATGGATAAATTTTTATTGGTAACATGATATCCTCCTCCATATCCACAACAACGCGTTTCTTCTCCATGTAAATATGCTTCTTTTACTTCCAAACCAGGTATTTTGGCAAAAATTTCTCGAGATATTTCTGTTTCACCAAGACCTCGTGCGAATATACAAGGATCGTGATATGTAATTACTTTATCAACTGGTTTATCAGGATTTAATTCCCCTTTTTCGATTTTATCTAATATAAAATCCTTAAAATGCAATATTTTTGGTTTAATTTTTACTCCCCAGTCTGAATAAGTGCTTTTTAGCATATTCATACAAGCGGGGCAATCTGTTAATACAACTTTAGTTTTCGAATTATTAATGGTGTCTTTATTTTTTTGGGCTAAATCTTTTGCAACAGATTTATAACCTACTTTGTAAAGAGGGGATCCACAGCAATTTCGATCTCCAAATTTGGTTGTAAATTTAACTTTAAGATGGTTAAGCAATGCAATATTTGCTCGAACCATGGGTTTTCTGTCTACAGTACTCACACAACCAATGTAATAGAAGACTTCAGCGTTAGGCATATCAATATTAAATTCACTCTCTTCAGAATATGGTCCCTTTTCAAAAACAGAACCGTTATCATTTATTCTATTCTTAAGGTGGTGGAGTTTTTCAGGAATTAAATTTCGTTTTTCTAATTCACTTCGCATTTCCACCATGAGATCCCCTGTTGAAATATCCATAGGACACCAGTGTTTGCAAGCATCACAGCTCATACAAGAGTATAAAACAGATATTGCTGAAGGATTATCCATCGGTATTCTTTCCATTCCCATGAATAATGCTGAACGTGCTTTATTTTGGGGAGAAACAGTGGTTTTTTTCGATAATAATAGACAAGGTGCATCGAATCCACACATATCAGGGCACAACGCGCATTTTGCCAAATCTTTTAAATTTACTTCAAAATCTGGAAGATTAGATGTATAGTATTTTTTACGATTTTTATATCCTGCAAGCATATTGTTGCGATCCTCTTTCTCCATAGACATAATTAAATTAATGAGCCATTTGTGTTTGCTAAATTTTTTTATTATTTCCATTTGTTTTCCCTCTATAGTTTCCTTTTTTGAATTTCCTCAGAATATAATTTACCGGGGTTCATAATATTATTCGGATCGATTGTAGCTTTAATTTTTTGCAGTAAATTGAACTCTTCCCCATGTTCTAATTGCATCCATCTACTTCTATTAACACCCATGCCATGATGATGACTGGCAGATCCTCCTGTTTTAAGTACTGTACTAATTGTCGCATCCCATGCTTCATTATATAATGTGAGATGATCCTTGCCTTCTTTTGGAATTCCAGAAAATGTGAAATACCAACATACCCCTGTAGAATAAAAATGAGATGCATGACCACTAGCTAAATAAATTCCAGGAACGGAAAGTAAAGAGTTGATTACTGCATCATAGATCTCTTTTGATTTGTCCCACATGCACGAAATTTCTATTGTATCCATTACTTGATCATATGGGCCAAATTCTGATGCTTCAGAAACCTTAAAGCGTGTTTCAAACCAATGATCAACAGGTTTTTCTCCGGTAGCAATTCCATTATATTTCTCACAATTTTCTGATGTAATTTGCATTTCCAAATTAACTAATCTTTTAATTCCTTCAAAAACAAAAATTAACATTATTTTATTCGTTGATTCTTTAATAGTTTCTCCAAAATGGCGTTCAGTTTCTTTTTTATCATAAATTCTAATTACGCCTGGATTAACACGTGCTTGTAATGTTTCACGAATTGCATCCAAGCAATTTTGAAGGTCTAAAAATAAATAACTGAGTTTGCCTTGTTTTTCGGGCATTGGCCATATTTTGCAAGTAGCTTTTGTTACTACTCCCAAAGTCCCTTCACTACCTAAAAATATTCGATCAACCATGGGTCCAACGGATGCGCGAGGATAGGTCTTACTACTAATTATTTCCCCAGTAGGAAGAACTATTTCCATCGAAAGAACAATATCTTCCATTTTTCCATAGATTCCACTAAATTGTCCTGCAGCTCTATTTGCAATATATCCTCCGATAGTCGATGTTCTTATCGATTGTGGTATATGTCCCATCCTAAACCCGTGTTCATTCAAGTGACGTTCTAAAACAGCTCCGTTCAATCCTGTACCTACAGTAACTGTCATATTTGTGGAGTTTATTTCAATTGAATCAAAATATTTTGTATCTAGAATTATTCCTCCATTAACCGCTAAAGCACTTCCCACTACACCACTGCCTTCTCCATACGGAATTATTGGAATTATATTTTCATTTGCTAATTTGATAATTTTTGAGACTTCTTTTGCTGTCTGTGGCCATATAATTATATCTGGTAAACATGGTAGGGTTCCTTTTAATGTCATTAAATTGCTTATTAACCAATAATCCTTTCCATATGCAATTCTATCAATCATATCAACTGAAATTCTTTCAGATCCTAATATCTTGGTTAAATTTTCAGTAATTTGGTCAATATTTTTGATTTTAGTTTTATTTTCGAAATGAATTTTTAAATTTTCCATAAATTTTTCACGTTTTTGAGTATAATACAACTCAATTGTTTTTTTAAAAATTGTTGTACATTGTTAACAATTACAAATTAGAATTCTCAGTAAAAAAAGTTTTGTAAGTAAATTTCTAAAAATTGCAAAAAAAAAATGAAAGTAGGTAGAAGTATTGTTATTCCAAGATTTAAGTAGTGACCGTCTAAATAATAAAGAATATCCGCTGAAAATTGCTAAACTATTAAACCAGAAGTCATAAAAAGCATTATACCTAGTTACTCGTATTAGATAAGATACGTTTTGTAGTAAAGAATTTTTTATTCATAATATGAGCTAAATCAAAAGGATATAAAATTTTAAATTTTAATTAATTTTGATATTTTCAAATCTCAAAAATGGTCTTGTAACTAGATTATGGATTAGGGCTCAAATTAGGAGTTTACTCAATACTTTTAAACCTCATTATGTTAATAATTATTGGTGAAATATCCTTTATCACTTAAAGAATGAATTTCATCAGCAGAAGCAAACATAATCGTGGAGAATTTTATTACACTTCTTTTTCAGCAACGACCCGAAATAGTGAACGAATTTGAAGGAGTCTCAGGATTAGAAATTCAAAAATTGGAATCTTTAATTGGACAAGCTCCAATGCTTGATGTCTATCGAACTTTCTTAAAATATATGGGGAAAAATCCGGGAAAGGTCAAAGGAAAAAGGAATGTAACGGTGCAAAGAGCTCCAGGTGATCAGTACAAAGATCAATCAGAGATTTTAATAGATTATCTGAGTGTTTTACAATTTTATAAAAAAAATCAAGAGTATATACAACGATGTCTCCCATTGTTAATTAAAGAATATGGGAAAAACCCAAACCAATATTTTCTATTCGGAATCGATACAGTAGGTCTCGATTATGGAATTTTTTTTTTAGATCTAAGTAAACCGAAATTTCCTGTCGTGGAAATTTCAGAAACACTAGAATTCAAGCTTCGTGCCGATTCCTATTTAGATTTCTATTTAATGGTTCATTTCGGAGAGAATCGTCTACTTTTATTCATAATCAGTCATGGATACAATAGTAGAAGTTATGATCTTGAGAAAGGAAAATATTCTGAAAGTTTAAAACTATAGTAATATAATGTAATAGTTTTTATAGTTCTATTTTATATTACTATAGTATGACTCAAAAAACCATTTCATTACCAGAGGATGTTTATCTTAGTTTAAAGAGAAAAAAACAAGAGAATGAAACATTTTCCGATGTTATTTTTCGTTTATTAGAGCAAGATAAAGGAAAAAAGGATTCAGATATTTCAAAATTCTTTGGAATGTTGGAAGAAGATGAGGATGGAGAATGGGATAACATTGAAAAAGAACTTTATTCAGAGAGATTGCGTCCCTCAAAAAGGAAAGAATTTATTTTGGAGAATTAATAATGGTCTTTGTAGATTCTGATCTTTTGATTAAATGTTTACAACCTAAAAGTAATTCAATAAATACCCAAGCTCGAAAAATTCTTTCCAATTTGTTCAAAAATAATTCCGTGGTAAAAATAACGATTTATAATTTTGCTGAACTTTATCGAGGAGCATATCTTTCAAAGAAGGTTGCTACCAATTTGGGCATAATTGATAAGTTTTTAAAACAATTCAAATTAATTTTTCCCACATTGGAGAGTATTAAGGAATATTCGAGAATTTCAGCAAATTTGAATTTAAAAGGGCAACGTATTGGTGATTTAGACGAACTTATTGCAAGTATTGTTATTTGTGATTCTGATATTCTTTATACTAGAAACATTCGTCATTTTGAGAGGATTCCTCTCTTAGAATTAGAGAATTGGGAAAGTGGTAATAGAAAAAACAAATAAAATGATGATTATCCGTACCTAGGTGTAGATGACCATCTGACTGAGTAATTCTCGGTCATTTTTTCTCTTTCTGCTCAAAACATTACCATAATATACAATAATATCTCTATCATATCAATCCCACCTCCTCCTTCCCATCATAACATCACTGCTGAACGAAGGAGCCTGCTCTGAAATGAGGCTATCCTTAAAATAAGTTATCAGTTGTCAGATATCAGTTGTTAATTGGTTTTTAATATATCCCTTGTTTCGGAGCAGGGCTCCTTCACTTCGGGGTATTTATGGGATTAATAGATATAGAGGCGGATTATCTGGATAATTTGATGGAATTGGTGTAGTTATGGATAGATTGGTGGTATTTTGAATGAGTTAAATGCTGTAAAGTTCACTATCCCTTACTAAAAATAATTTGTGGCTTGGAATCGCCAACTTTTAACTAAAATATAGTGAAAATGATGATATCCACTCAATATTTCGTAAATTTGTTAGGATATAATGAAAATATAATCAAGAAATAATCAGACGGCTTTCATTCTCGGAAATTTAACAAGATAGCCGATAAATCAGCCGTTAGATTGCATAATTATCATTTTAACCCTTTTATTCTTCTTTTTTTATCTCAAATGTGATTATTTTCGTTTGATGAGGCTTTTTATTTATCTCTTATTCTACTCACAATCCCATCTGCAACTTTCCTCGTGTATTCATCGATTTCAGGCGTGATAGGAGGTTCAATCTGTAATTCTACTATTTTATCTAATAATTCATCAGGAGAAATTGAAGTTAGTTTTAATATTTTTTTTAAACCGATTTTTCCTGCTTGATAATCTGAAAGAAGTATAGGAAGAACTTTCACTGTAAAATTTTCCAGCAACATTTGTTTTACAAATACTGCTTTAGGTAATTTCTCCCTTTTAGCTAAATAATCCATAAGATTATCAATTTCTTTCTCAACTCTAATATTAATTTGTTGCATTTTTCTCTCAATGTACTCTAAGTACTCAAAATTTTTAAATAAAACTGTAGTAAGTGTAAATATGAAATTTTTAATTGATACTTTCTCTTGGAAAAAATTTGATCTATTATCGAAAACAGATTTATTCAAAGTCTCTAACTTATATAATTGGGCTGAAATTTATATTACTCATGAAGTTAAGACTGAAATTGAACATTTTAAGTTAAAATCTTGTAATTTTAGAGCCACAAATATATTACCTATTAAAAATCACAAAATATTCCAAGATGCAAAATCTTTAAAATTTGATCAAGCAGATGCCGAAATTTTAAGTAATGGAAATCTAGATGAGGATATGTGTATTATCTCCGAAGATAAACCATTATTAAAATTTGCTATCGTATATTCCATAAATGCAATTCAAGTAATAGATTTGTTCCAAGTTTTTAACAAGCTTGCGTTGTTAAAAAATCGAGAATTATTTCAAATAAATCGATTTTTAAGAGAAAAAAAAAATATCACTATGAAAAAAGCCTCAAATATTAAAAAATGGCTTAGTAAGCATTAATCTATTTTTTGAGGTATTTTTCCATTGTATTCGGATGTTTGATGTAAGGTTCAATAATTTTCCTAATTTTAGGAGTTATATATTTTAACTTGTTCAATTCTCCACATGCATCAAGTGAACCTAAAGATCTAGGTAGATTTTGCATGTGCATGGCAGCCCAATATAGATCTTTACTGTTTTTACCTATTATTTGATTTTCATATGCAAGTGTAAATAGTTTTTCTGCTGCTTTATAATTAGAATTGCGAAAGTCAGAAGGATACCAACGCTGAACTCGTGTTTTAATATTAAATTTCTGACAAATTTTGATAATTTCTAAAGATTTTTTAGCAAAATATTTCTTATTTACTTCTTGAGAGGATCCTTGGTTGTAAAACTTAAGAAAAGTATCATATAACTGAGGGTTTCCACCATTTTGAAAATATTTTTTAAGATGCTGTAGAAAAAATTTTGCCTGCGAATCTCTCAAAGTCATTCCGGGAGAAAATAGAATGAATTCTGCTCCAGCTTCCTTGCTTTTTTCAATAACAGAATTTAGATTATTTGAAGTATCTTCCAATATTGGAACGATAGGCATGAAATTTACTCCTATATGAATTTTAGGATAATTTTCGCTAATTAATTTGATTATTTTTAATCTTTCTTCAGGAGGGGATGCATTGGGTTCTAAAAAATTTGCCATTTCGGGATCTGTAGTTGTGATTGTGAATGCTATTGTTGCCCATGTTTCTTTTGCGATTTCTTGAATTATATCTAAATCTTTTTTTACTAATACATTCTTGGTAGAAAGATTTATGGGAAATTTATTCTTTAGTAAAATTTTTAAAATTTTTCGAGTGTTATGAAACTTTTCCTCTGCCGGTTGATATGCATCGCAAGTTCCACCAAGACTGACAACATCTGAAAGGAATGTTCTTGAGTTTTTTAATTTACGATCTAAAAGATTGACAGCATTTTCTTTATAATAAATTGTATTGTCAAAATCATCGTGGAGGTAATATCTTTCACTCCTTGCATCACAATAAATGCAAGCGTGTTCACATCCTCACACAGTTATTATTGATAACAAAATTAAGGTAATATTGATAGCAAAAATAACTTATTAATCCTGATATGGATTGAGTGTAAATTTAAACCAAAACCATGAATCTCAATTTTTTATGATCTTTTGGGAGTTTAAGTTGCATTTAGATGAGGGGAAGAAAAAAAGAGTTTTAAACAAAAATATTTTTCAGAGATATAGTATATTAGAAAAGATGTTTGGTCATTATATTAAATTTAATAAAATCTAAACTTACAATTAAGTATCTTAAATTTATGAGTAAAAATTAAAATCACTTCATTTCGAGAGATGTTATGGTTCAATATAAATTAAAATCATCAAAATCAATCTTAAACACGATGAAATATCCCGATTCATGGTTTTGGGCAAAATATACCTTAAATCCATTCAGTGGATGCGAACATGCATGTTCTTATTGTGATGCACGTTCACAACGGTATTATTTGCATTCCGATTTTGAAGAAACTATTTTTATCAAACAAAATGCACCTGAACTTCTTCAGAAAAAGTTGCGAAATTCACGAACATTACGCCCTGATGTAATTGCTATGGCTGGTGTATGCGATGCCTATCAACCGGCTGAAAAAAAATATAATATTACCAAAAAACTATTGAAAATAATACATAGATATAAATTTCCTGTTAATATTTCTACAAAAAGTACATTAATTATACGAGATTTGGATATATTTAATCAAATTACGAAGGATACATGGGCATCTCTCGCATTCACAATAACAAGTGTTAATCAGGAAAATGTTGATTTCTTAGAACCAAATGCTTCACCTGTAAATAATCGATTTGAAGCAATTTCCTATATTGCAAAAGAATATCCAAATATTCAAGTTGGGGTTAATTTCATGCCCATTATTCCGTTTTTAGAAGATAATTCAGAAGATATTGAACAATTAATTAAAAAAAGCAAAGAATCGGGAGCTAACTATATCCATTGTGCTCCAGGAATGACATTACGAGATTCACAAGAAACTTTCTTTTTGGCGAAATTAAAAAAATATTTTTATGAACGGAATGAAGTGGCAGAATATAAAGAATTTATTGAACTGATGAAAAATTCTCAGAAATATTCGGATTATTTATATGAAAAAAATCAAACTTTGCAAAAATATTGTAAAAAATATGGGATTCCAATGCGGTCTCAAAGGTGGTATCCTTCTGATTTTCGCCATTTCAATTATAAATCTTCAGAAAAATTGCTTAATATGGCGTACTTCAACCAAATCAATCGGAAACCATATAAAGATCTTTTATGGGTTGGATTAAATCTTCAAAATCTTCCTGATTCAATAGGAAATCTTGTTGCACAGAAATCCTTAAAGAAACACATCAAAATTTCCCCAGAAATACGAAAACTCATCAATTCTTATATTAAATCACCTACCAACTTAGATTCTTTTTTATAGAATAAGAATTTTGATTTAATTACAGAAATTATGTGCAATTAAAAACATAATCAGAAATATTGAAATCATAATTCCAATATTCTAACATTTTTTTTTTTATAATATCATTATCAATGTAATTCGATTTTGTCGCCGTTTCCAGAGGGTTGAATTGAAATCCTTCAACAATTTATTTGATTCATTTCATCCAAACGATATTGTTTTTACTACTCTAGTCTATCGACAAAAGAGGGGATTAATTT
>JAUWOE010000083.1 GCA_030612265.1 Promethearchaeum sp. | reverse complement strand
TTAATTCATAAATTGAAATAATTGGAGAAGTTTCTCTATAAATATAATAATTTGTAGAATCTTCGACTTTTTCCCATTCGATAGTAATTATTCCTGTGGACGAAGGATTTGGATTAATTCCATATAGAATGGGAGCATGCTCGCTAAATGGGTTGAAGAATGTAAACGAAATTTCAATATTTTTACATGAAGAAGGTTTACTATTGGTTGAACCATTATTTGCAACTACGACATAATAATATATGCCATTTTCATAAACCTGATCGTAAAAATAAGAATTATACTCTAAATATTCTAAATCTACTGTTGCAATAGGGTCCAATCCTCCAATATTTGAAATGGGGCTAGTATCGCGATAAATATAATATTCTACTGCGTTAGTAATATGAGTCCAACGTATCCTTATTTCCCCAGTTTGATCATAATCTGTTATTAAGCGAGTGATATATGGTTCCTGGTCATAGAATGGTATAATTGAACAAGTAACGTTTTCACAATTTGAAATTGAACTATTGACAGTCCCATTATTTGCAACAATTACGTAATAATATGTCCCGTTTTCACTTATTTGATCATAATAATAGCTTGAATAAGTTGAGTTTGCAATTGGTGTTAATCCATCAATTGTTGCAATTGGAGAAGTTTCTCGGAAAATATAATACAAAGAAGCATTGTATATATAATCCCAATCTAAATGAATACCTCCATCCTCATCGTTAGATGGTATTATTGGCTCTAATTCTGGAACTATTTCATTAAACGGATAGAGTGTGATTGTAATATTTACGCAATTAGAAATGGACGAATTGTGAGTGCTGTTATTTGCCATGACTACGTAATAAAAAGTCCCATTTTCTGTAATAAAATTATCATACCATGAATATTCTGAAATTGCATAAGGTGTTAATCCATCAACTGTCGTAATTGGCGAAGTTTCACGGAAAACATAATAAAATTCTGCACTATATATACTGTTCCAATTCAACCAAATTCCTTGCCCGTACTGATACAGATAGAGAGTAATTGGAATCTCTTCAAAGGGTCTTACTGTTACGTTGACACAATTAGAAATGGAAGAATTGTAGGTGCCGTTATTTCCCATGACAACATAATAATAAGTTCCATTTTCTTCAATATTTTCCCAATACGATGTATCTTCGGTAGTTGCACAGGGAGTTAATCCATCAACGGTTGTAATTTCCGAATTCTCTCGGAATATATAATAAATTTCAGCATCTTCTAGATAACTCCAATACATACTTATTTCATTTTCCCCATATTGATATAAACCAAGAGAAATTGTCATCTCATCAAAGGGTACTATTGTTGCGTTGACACAATTAGTAATGGAAGAATTATGGGTTCCATTATTTGCCATGACCACGTAATAATATATGCCTTCTTTTTCAATATATTCCGAAAACCATGTATCTTCGGTAGTTGCATAGGGTGTTAATCCATCAACTGTTGTAATTGGCGAAGTTTCACGGAAAACATAATAAAATTCTGTATTTTCTAGATAATTCCATTCTAAACTAATTTCATTATTTGAATATTGATAGAGAGTTAGTGAATCCTCAAATGGCTCCACAACATAGGCATAGAAATCTAACATATAGATGGTGGGGGTATCTGATGATACTTGAATATAATAATATCCTGTAGTATTAATCACACTTTCATTAAATAAGAATGCCTTCCAAACGATCCCATAGTCTTCATCTTCCTCAAAATATTCCTCAGAAGCATTCAAAATAGTTGTCCCATCCGTTCCAATGAAATTTAATTCAAAGGAACCAGTTTTATAATAAGCAAAATCTATGTAAATGCTCCATCCTTCTTCTAAATAAATTTTATACCAGTCATCATTAAAACAATATAATATATCATATCCAAAATCTTCGCCAACATCTACTGCATCTGCGATAACATCATTATATTCATAATTATCATCGAATTCATTTTCAATTTCAATGAAGTAGTAAGCAAAAGGATCTCCTAACGGGAGAAGTGAAAAATAGTAAAGTCCAGTATACGGAAGATTTGGAACTGCAATCATCCACATAGTTCCATTACCACCTAAGACAGCACCTGCAACAGGAGTAATCCCATCACTTTCATAAAAATTGATATCCATATCTGCAAGAACACTATCAGTTTGAATTATTATTGTTATATTATCGCTAGCGTTTAATGAAAGAACAAACCAGTCAATATCTTGCAAAATAAACATACCATAATTGTAAGAATATTCAAAGGGAGTTGCTTGATCATATGAATCGTTAGATTCATAATCATCATCTCCAGCTTTCGGCAATGAATTATTATAATCAGCAAAATTCTGTTGATTAAAGCCGATAATAAAACTTTGACATAGTAAACATGCCATCAAAATGAATAATATATTTTTTTTCATAATGTCAACCAATGGTAAGTGATGCGACAAATAAATATAATACTTTTTGAAAATGGATATTTAAAAACGTAAAAAGGTATATATCAATAAATATCAATAAATATTAAAAAATGTTTACTATGATAGAAATTCATTTTAAAAGGAAATTTGGGTAATATAAGTATAAATTTAGTTGGTGTTTACAATTTATAGGTTATATTAGGTTAAACATTGATCTTTTGGATTTATTTATTTAATTTTAAGAAATGATGTAAAAATTGAAATATTAAAGATGCTATTTTGAGATTAGGAGTTAATTCCTATGCTTACAGTCAATCATCTTAGAATTTCAAATTCGTTAATATTTTCGTTGTTGTGTCTAGTTGTAGTAAGCGTAGTTGTAGTAGTATTATAAAGAATTGATTAACTCTTAGAAAAAGTTCTGATTTTACCTTTTACTTAAGAGTTGTTACAGAAGATGATATTCGAAAGAATGAAAAATAAAATAAAGAATAATAAAAACTCAAAAAAAATTAAAAAAAAATATGAAGGAAAAAAAACTGAATGTGATAAGTTATGAATGAAAAACTCGATAAAATTTATGATCATAATACAATAGAAGAAGAATTGTATAAATGGTGGGAAAGCGAAGACTTCTTTCGCCCAGAAAAAATGAAAGAACTGGGTTTGATCGATAAGAAAAGCCCGAAATATTGCATTACTATCCCATTACCGAATGTTACAGGAATTCTTCATTTAGGTCATGCTATTACAATATCTCTTGAAGATATGATGACCAGATTTGAACGAATGAATCAAAAAGAAACGCTATATATACCGGGAACAGATCATGCAGGGATCGCTACTCAAAATGTTGTTGAAAGGGAGTTATTAAAACAAGGAATTAAGAGAAAAGAAATTGGTCGCAAAAAATTTGTTGAAAAAGTCTGGGAGTGGAAAGATCAGTACCATAAACGGATTACAACACAATCAAAAAGACTAGGTATTAGTAGTGATTGGTCTCGTGAACGGTTTACTTTAGACGATCAACTTTCTCACGCAGTTCGCGAAGCTTTTTACAGATTATACCAAAAAGGATTGATTTATCGGGGAGAGTATATGGTCAATTGGTGCCCTGGAAGATGTGAATCAGCAATATCTGATCTGGAAGCGATTTCTGAAGAAGCTCAAGGTCATTTGTGGTATATTAAGTATCCGATCACTGGAAAATATTGGAAAAAACCTAAATATGAATGGGGTAGCGGTAAATGGGCAGAAGGTGCTACTAATTTTATTACTGTTGCAACTACAAGACCTGAAACACTTCTAGGGGATAGCGCAATAGCAACAACATCAAAACACAAGGAATATGGCAAATTTATCGGAAAAAAAGCATTTCTACCTGCAGTTGGAAGAAAAATTCCAATAATCTCAGATCCTCATGTTGACCCAGAATTCGGGACGGGCGCGGTTAAAATAACTCCTTCCCACGATCCAAATGATTTTGAGGTTGGCCAGAGACATAAATTAGAATTTATTAATATTTTAGACGAAAAAGCAAGGATTTTACCGGAAATTTCGGAACGATATGCAAATATGGATCGCTATGAATGTAGAGAAGCGATTATTGAGGACATTAAAAAAGAAGGCTTATTGGTTGATATTGAACCGCATATGCACGCAATCGCTCATTGTCAAAGATGTAATACAATAATTGAACCAAGAGTTTCGATTCAATGGTTTGCTAAAACCACAGAACTAGCTCCAGCTGCTGTTAAGAGTGTTAAAAACAAAGAAACGATAATAATCCCTAAAAGAGAAGAACATAGATTCTATCTGTGGATGGATAACATTCATGATTGGTGTATAAGTCGCCAATTATGGTGGGGACACAGGATTCCGGTCTGGTATTGTAATGATTGTAATGCAGAAATTTGCCCAGAACCGAATATTGACCACGTTGATACTTGTCCAGAATGTGAATCCACAAATATTGAACAAGAAGAGGATGTTTTAGACACATGGTTTTCTAGTGGCTTATGGCCATTTTCAACATTGGGTTGGCCCAATCTAAAAAGCCCAGATTATAAAAGATTCTATCCAAATGATATGAGAGAAACGGGATATGATATTTTATTCTTTTGGGTTGCTAAAGAGTTGATGTTAGGTATTGAATTAACCGGAAAAACACCGTATAAAACAGTTTATCTACACGGAATGATTAGAGATGCAAAAGGACAGAAAATTAGCAAGTCAATGGAAAATGTTGAAGATTATGATCCATTAAAAATTATTGAAAAATCAGGAGCGGATTCGTTAAGATACGTTCTTATCTCAAATAGTGTTCCTGGGCAAGATACAAATGTTGATCCAAGAAATGTTGACGCAGCCCATCGATTCTGTAATAAAATATGGCAGGCAACGCGTTTTGTTTTAAGCAATATCAAAGACGATGATGAGATTAAACCATTTACAAATGAACTAAAAACTCAGTTAGTTTACTCAGATAAATGGATTCTTTCACGTATCAACAGAGTTACTGAAAGAATTACAAAATATATGACAGAATACAATTATCTTAAAGCTGCACGAGAGATAAAAAATTTCTTTTGGAATGAGTTTTGCGATTGGTATATCGAGATTAGTAAAATTCGTTTATATGATACAGAAAATAGTCAAAATTTAATTCAAAAAACAGTCCTACTCCATGTTTTAGAGACTTCATTGAGATTGTTGCATCCAATAATGCCATTTATCACGGAAAAATTATGGCAATCCTTACCCAAAGATTTCACAAAGGGTCCTTCGATAATGTTTTCACAATGGCCACAAACCGAATTGGAATTTATCGATGAAGAAATCGAAGAGAAATTCGCAATAATATTCGATTTCATCCGCGAGATTAGAAGTATTAAGCATGATTTTGGAATCCCCCTAAATACTAAAATTCCATTACAAATTGAAACATCCAAGAGTGATATATTCGAAATTGGAAAAAGGGAATTAATTAAGCTAGCAAATCTTGACCCTGATATGATAACCATTGCTAAGAAAATAAATCCGGATAAACAATCGGCTAAAATTGTCTTACATGGAATTTCTGCATATATACCATTAAAGGGGACAATTGATTTAGAACAAGAGAAAATCCGTCTTAATAAGCAATTAGAGAAAATTGATAAACAGATTTTAAAGATCAATAAGAAATTAAATAGCGAATTTTCAAAGAGAGCTCCAAAAGAGCTGATTGAGAAAGAAAATGAGAAGTTGAGTGGTTTAGAACTTAAAAAACAACAATTAAATGATCAAATATCCATTTTGGATTAATTTTTTTTCTTTCTGATACAATGAACTGCTTTATCATCTATTTCAACTGTTCCATCAAAAAACTGATGAAACTCCTTAGGGAGATCTTTGTAATTAACATTATTATAAATTGATGATAAATCTACTGAACTCTTGGAATGCCAGTATAGAATAGTCTCGTTTTTTGCATTTGGGTTATTCCTACAAAAATCGACCAGAGCCGAAAATGTTTTACCCGTGTAAACTGGATCCAGTTCAATACCGTCATTTCTTGCGATTTCAATTGCCTCCAAACCCTCATAAGTATACCTCCCGTATTCTCCACCAAAAAAGGATCTATTCATCGAAAATCGTTCAAATAATTTTTTAGAGACATCAGGTATTGATTTATCAATTTTTCTTAAGCGATTCATAGTTTTACGAATTAGTTTTTGTAATTTTTTAGTCGAATTCAGATTTTCATCTAAAACGCTGATTCCCATAATCTTTGTTTTTAATCCCGCCAATTCTAAACCAATAAATAACCCTAATACAGTACCCATTGAACCTACTGCAATAAAGATTTTATCGGGCTCGGGAATATCCCCTTTCTTTATCTGTTCTGCTAATTCCAATCCTGCATTAATAAATCCAATAGTTCCAACTGAATTACTTGCTCCGACACATAAATAATACGAAGACCAATCAGTAACTAAATCTTTTAATATATGATACACTGCACCCTTTGTATCCTTTGAGTAATTAAGATCTGCACCATAATAATAATCACAAAGTAAATTTTCCCTCACATGATGCGTTAGTGGTTGATCAACAAGAAATAATGACGTTTTTATGCCGAAATCATTAGCTATTATAACATTTGCTAATCCATGATTAGTTCCCAATCCACCAACAGTCAATATACGCTTTTTATTCTTTTTTTGAATATGAGGAAATACAAATTCATATTTCCTTAGTTTATTTCCACCATATTTAGAATTTGTAAGATCATCTCTTTTTATCCAAATATTCATTCCCCCTAAAATTTCACTTGATCTCATCATTTTTTCAACTGGAGTTGGAGAATTAATTAGATTGACATGAGGAAGTACTTTTAATTTTGGAAATTTCTTAACCAGCGGAATTTCTTGAGTCTCTTGGTTATTATATGTACTCATTTATTATTAACTCTATTTTTGTACCTAAAAAACCGATCGTTTTTTACTCGATCTTGAACTGTATAACCCAGAATAAAATGAAGCCTTTTCACATAACTTTAAAAGAAATTTTAGAAAGTATGAAACATCCATTTATTGATTATTCATTGATTGATTTGGGTATACTGAAAAACATTGAGGCAGTAGGAGATAAAATTTTGGTCAATATTGCTTGGCCATCTATAGATAGCGCGATTAAACCTTTTATCATCAGTTTGGTTACAGGATCGTTAAAAAAACTGAATAGAAAAATCGAAATTAATGAATCAATAATGAGTGCAGAAGACAAGAAATTTTACTTGGATCTTGAAGAAAAAGATAAAAAAATAAAGGATAATAAATGAAAAAATGGTTTTAAATCTCAATCTTCAAGAGCTAAATGTATCAGGTGAAATATTATTATAAAAATGAAAAATGGAAAATTTCGATGAACTTTCATAATCCATTTTTTAAATTTCTTTGATTCTTTAAAAAGCTTAAACTTAGTAATCAACCCCGTAAACACATAAAAAGTTAATATTACTGCTGTTAGAATACCTTGAATAGTTCTTGGTAAACTTTTTGTTCTCAATAAGAAACCGTGGATAAATAATAGAATAAGTGCTGTTGATCCCGCAATATAATGTGTCCATTGAAGTGGTTTCCGAGTCTTAATGAAGAAGGTTTTCATATTCTTTTTAAAAGTAATATTAGATTCCTTGGAATCATCCAATTTTCGTGTAAATTTATAAATGAAAAATATCAAGGCTTTTGATACTACTACCCCAAATAAGATTATTGCTGTTAAACCAAGTGCCTTTGGTAAATCATCCCCATCATCATCACCATTGTCATCATCTTCATCTTCTTGAGTGGTATATTGGATAACTGACTGTGAATTAACTGCTAAAACAAAAACACCAAAAATAATTAGGAACCAAATAAGAACAAATTGAAATTGCGTTATACGCTTCATTAATCTCTTCTTTAAATTTCTTGATTACCCTATATAAATATTTTCAGAATATTTTTTAAATAGAACAATTTCAGTTACCGAAAAATAAAAAATTCAACTAAAAAACAAAGAACTCATTAAAATTTGAAATTATTTAATGCAGATCACTGATTTTAATAAGATTTAATGGACCTATCGGAATTTGAATCCGAGACATCTTGGGTGCGAGCCAAGCGTTCTACCGAGCTAAACCATAGGCCCATGGATTTAAGTTCTTTAAATTGCAAAAATTCTGCGAAAGATAAAAAATTTCTTATTTTGGGTATACCAATTGGACATCTATTTATATGTTATATTTTTTCAAGGTTTCGAGTATATTTTCGGTAGTTTTACAGAAATGGCATATTTTTGTGAATGTTGGACTACCGCACAAGGCACAAATTCGGTCTAAATGTTTTTCAGCAGAACTTGCATTTTTTATTTCCGGTTGCATAACTTTGTAGTACCTCCGCAATAGGCTAATCATATTTCCTCTTCTATATTGTTCAATCTCTAGTAGCGTTTTTTTAATCTTAATATTTGGTGCTTGGGCAGAGTAGGGACATTCTGTTGGCAAATGTTCTATATTGGAGAGATATGCATACATCGCTATCTCTTCTTCACTAATATAGAATAGTGGTTTCAAACGAGATACAAGATTTTTTGTTTTAGATTCAATGAAATAGCCGGGTTTTTTTAAGAAGCCGATATCTATATTAAAAAAATTATTAACTAAAGAGGTTGCTTCATCAGTTAAATTATGGCCAGTAAGAACGACGGAAAAATCATTATCAACAGCAAATTTATTTATATGATATCTTTTTAATAATCCACAATAAGAACACTCTCCACGAATTTGATCATCTTTCGAAATTTGTTTATTTTTCTCGATAATCTGTTTTAATATATGAATATCATCAATATTAAAGCCGTTTAGCAGTTTAACATCAATTTTGTAAAAAGGTATATTTAATTTATCGCATAGGGATTGCGCAATTATACCGGAATCTTTCGAATAGTTCTCATCTGAAATTCCTAATTCTATATAAAGCCCATGTAATTCAATATTTTCTGGATACGACTTCTTCATTATTGAAAGCAAAACTTGTGAATCTTTTCCACCGCTTAATGCAATCAGAATCTTATTTTTACCTTCGCGACGAATAATGTGAGATTTTTGTATTAATTTTTGAACCCTTTTTTCAACATTTGCAAGAAAATGGTCTTTACATAAAGCTAAATTTGAATGCGGAATTCGATAGACTGCTTTACTTTTGCATTCACGGTAAAATTTGCAGTATTTGACCATTTTATTGTGAAATCCTAAGCTTTATTCTTTGAGCTAATATGGGTTTGATATTTGAATAAATTCCGAATGACTTTTCCTGCACATTCCACTGTATCAAAAACAGGAATGCCTTTTCTTACGAAATAATCCCGATTAAAAAATTCCTTCATTTCATAAGCGACTGTTGGCATTACTAGAGCAACCGGTTTTCCCTTAACAATTTGGCTTGCTTGAATAATTGTTTCTAAAATTCGTTTCAGAAAGGCTTGACTGAGATTTACATCTAATAACAAAATTCGATCATAAATATAATGCTGAGAGATTTCGATGATCATCGAATTTATATTATCATCTTGCATGGAAAGAGTTATTGCTTTTTTCATAACACTTAAATTCAAAAATGCGCCCCCTAGATCGATGGGATTTGCAGCGGAAACACCTGCAGACGAGACCTGATCGTAATCCTCAATTTCTTTCATAGTTTTTTCAGATAAATAGGGAATTCTAAGGCCTAAATCGTCTAATATATCAGAATTTGTAACACCTATACCCCCAGAAACTGCAATTAATGCCACATTTGGTCCTTTTGGTAAAAATTCGGGTTTTATTATTTCAAATGCGATTAATGTATCAATTAATTCCTCAAATGTCCGGACTTCGACAATACCTGTTTGTTTAACGATCTCTGACCACTTTTTTGAATCAGTAGGAGATGCTCCTGTGTGATTTAAAGCAGCTCTTGCGCCTAATGATGTTCGACCCCCTCTCCAAACAATAACCGGTTTTTTTTGATTTGCGAATTTTAAAGCAGTAATTAATTTCTTTTCTTCTTCTTCAGTTCTTCCCATATTCTCAAGATAGAGCCCAATTACCTTTGTTTCATTATCAACAGCGAGAAATTCGATAAAATCAGCCGCTTGCAGATCGACACTATTACCAATTGATATTACTTTTGAAAAAAGAAGATTTTGCTTATGACCGCGCATTACAACATTTGTTGCAATTCCACCAGATTGTGAGATAAAGCTAACTCCTCCTTCGTCCATTTGATAAATATCAGAACGGAAAGATAATCCAGATTTTGGACAATAAATACCCAAGCAATTTGGACCGGCTACACACATTTTATTTTTTTTAATAATCTCTTTTATATCTGTAGAACGTTTTCGCCCGATTTCGCCACCTTCTGAAAAACCAGATGTAAAAATATGGACAAATTTCACCCGTTTCTTAGCACATTCTTTTAAAATATTTGAAACATATTCGGCGGGAACTGCAATGATAGCATAATCAACAGGGTTTGGAACTTCAGATAAACTTTGATAGAATTGTAAACCACCACCAAACTTTTTTTCTTTATGGATAGGATAAATTGCCCCATTAAAACCTGTATCGATTAGTGAATGAATCCAATAATAACCTCTTTTTTCGGATGGGCCAAATATTGCAACAGTTTCTGGGTAAAAGAAACTTTTTTTTATTCTTCTTTCATTCGGTGACATTTTGAATACATAAAAATTGGGAATTTAATAAGTATAAATTTTTTGTTTTTTATCACATTAATTTCATTTATTTAGGATTATTGCTCTGTATCATATGGATGACACTGGCATAATATTTTCCATTTAATTTATTGGATGAAGAAATTTTATTATGAATATTGAACATAACATTGAACAAATTTTGGAAGATTCAGTCAATTTATTTTTCAAAATTGGGTTAATAGATTTAGCTCAGAAATGGGAATTAATTTTAATCAACTATCGATCTTCAGTCCAAATCGCATAAATAATCAATGTGGTTTGAATCTTCAATTCAAATCGCATAAATAATCAATGTTGGGATTTTTATTAAATTTAATAAAATTAATTTGGAATAATTCATTTTTTTTTATTACTTTCGAGGTTTGTAAGAGATTCCAGTTTGTATCTAGAATTTCAATATCATAATTTAGTAGCAGATAATCCAAGAAATTAAACCAGGTTTTTGGGGCAATCATGCATTTTAAATTAATGAATTTAAATTGAAACAATGATTAACACATACTGCTAAAATCATTTTATTTTCCTCAATTAGGTGTTAAACACATGTGTGGAATTTTTGGTTTAATTAGTAAGAGAAAAGATTTGCCTATCGCCAAGTTAATTCGCGAAGGTTTAGAGCGAATGGAATATCGAGGCTATGACAGTGCAGGAATAGCCCTTGTTAATAATGGGAAAATCGAACTTCGTAAAAAAGCGGGCAGGATTGCAGATATTAATAAAGATGGCTGGTTTGATAATATACCAGGACAATTTGGTGTAGGACACACGCGTTGGGCCACACACGGTAAGCCTGTAGAATATAATTCACACCCTCATTTGGATTGTACAGGAAAGATCGCTCTGGTACATAACGGAATAATCGAAAATTATCAAGATCTTCGTAAAGAATTAATAGCTAGGGGACATAAACTTATTTCGGACACAGATACAGAAGTTTTTCCTCATTTAATTGAAGAGTTTATTGGGAAGGGTTTTGATTTAAAAGATTCTGTAATTGAAACTGTTAAATTGTGTAAAGGAGCTTATGGTGTTGTTGTGTGCCATGCAGATACTCCAGAATATATGGTTGTCGCGCGAAAAGAATCCCCTCTAATAATTGGAATTACTCCTGGAGAAACAACATATTGTGGTTCCGATATTCCAGCTTTTCTACCTTTGACGAGGAAAGCAATTATACTTGATGATAATGAAGTTGCAGTACTTTACCCTGGAGAGGTGGAAATTTTCAAGGTTAAAACGGGTGAAAAGAAGAAATTGGATATGATGGATGTTAAATATTCGATGGAAGCAGCTCAAAAAGTATTGGATGGAAAACCTTACAAATGGTTCATGCATAAAGAACTACATGAAGTTCCTCGAAAGATCAAAGAACAAATTATGATGCCTCAAGAAGATCTTGATAGTTTCGTTAAAAATATCCTAGACGCAGATCATGTTTTTATTACTGCGGCTGGAACTGCTTTTTATGCTGCTTTAGCGGGAAAATTTCAAATCACCAAATTTGGGGGTCCATATATTGAAGCAATTTTATGTTCAGAATTTGTTGATGCATTACCTCGTATGCCAGATAATTCAGTTGTAATAGCAGTTTCACAATCTGGAGAAACTGCAGATACTATTGAAGCAATTAGATATGCTCGAGAAAAACATGGGGCAAAAATTTGTTCTATTGTAAACGTTGTGGGTTCGTCTTTGACCCGTTATTCGGATGAAGTAATTATTACCACTGCAGGTATTGAAATAGCTGTAGCATCGCAAAAAGCCTATTGTACCCAAGTATCTGCACTTACAATGATTGCGTTAAGAATTGCAGAAATTAAAGAAACCTATAGTCTTAAAGAAATTAAAAAATACAGAGATGCACTTCTTCAAACAGTAAATGTAGCTGAGAAAATATTAATAGAAGAGGGAATTATTAAAGAAATTGGAGAAAAACTTAGCGATGAAACCAATATTTATTTTCTTGCAAGGGGATTATCCACATCGGCTGCTTTTGAGGGAGCTTTAAAATTAAAAGAAATAGCATATATACACACTGAGGCATATGCTGCTGGAGAATCCAAACATGGCCCAATTGCATTAATTGAAGAGGGATTTCCTTGTGTATTTATCGCTCCTCCTGATGAAACTTATGCTCGGCTCATTGGAAATATTATGGAAATGAAAAGTCGTGGGGCAAAAATTATTTCTGTTGTTGCATCTTTTGATGTGAATATAACTGAAATTTCTGATTATACCATTAGAATTCCCATTAAAAATAATAAATATGCCATTGCAACATCAATTGTTCCATTCGTATTAGCACTACAATTAATGGCTTATTTTGTATCTGATTTTAAGGGATTGGATCCAGATAAGCCTAAAAATTTAGCAAAAAGTGTTACAGTGAAATAATTCCTAATTAGAGATTAAATCAATATCTAAAATTTTTGTTAGGAACCACAATATGAAAAATAATGAAAAACTAATTATTAATCTGGTGATTAATTCTCCTGTTTTTATTTTTCTATTAATTCTAAGAAAAATAGCCCAAAATACACTTAACACTCCAAAAAAAAGGAGAATCCATAATATTTTTACCGTGTATTCATCAATATTTGAAGAAAAGTTTCCAAAAAATTCAATTAGATCATTAAAGAACTTGTCTTCAAAATATATTATAAACACATGAAATTGATATTTATAGGTTCTTAAAAAGTCCGAATTTACGGGATTATATCTAAGTAAGGTCAATTTTATTTAGTTTCTCTAAAATTCCTTTTGCTTTTTCGTTTCCTTCGCTAACTAAAATTGCTAAATTGTCTCTAAATTGGTTAATATTGATTTTTAATTCTTCTTTCGCATCATGCTGCTCTTCAGGTGTCCCTTTTTTTTCAAATTTATCGAGCAAATCTTCGATTACACCTAAAATAAATTCCATGAATAAGTTTTATTCAAATACTATTTTAAATTTTTATTTAGGATATAAACAGTGACTTTGGAGAGATTTATGATAAAATATTTACTAGAAAGACTTAAAATAGATTAGATTTATTATAAAAATCGTAAAATTTTTTCTTTAATTTCTCTTTCCTAGAATATGCAAGAGTACGATTTCAAAACCATCGAATTAAAATGGCAATCTAAATGGGAGAATGATAAAATCTTCGAAGTTGAAATAAACTCTAAAAAAAAAAAGTATTATGTTTTAGAGATGTACCCTTATCCTAGTGGTAGAATGCACATGGGTCATCTCCGTAATTATACGATTGGTGATACTTTTGCGCGATTTAAACGTATGAACGGTTATAATGTATTATACCCGATGGGTTATGATTCGTTTGGACTTCCAGCTGAAATTGCAGCAATCAAAAAAGGAACACCCCCAGAAGAATTTACACGAAAAAATATTGCAAGTTTTAAAGCCGATCAAAAAAGAATTGGTTATAGTTATGATTGGCGGCGTGAAGTTTCATCAATGGATCCAAATTATTTTCGCTGGAATCAATGGTTTTTCTTAAAAATGCATGATAAAGGGTTGGCATATAGAAAAGAATCTATGGTTAACTGGTGTCCAGGATGTAACTCTGTTTTAGCAAATGAACAGGTTATTAGTGGAAAATGTTGGAGATGTTCAGCAGTAATCAAACCAAAATTTTTGTCACAATGGTTTTTTAAAATTAGAGAATATGCTGATGAACTCCTAGATAAACTAGATATTCTCGATTGGCCAGATAAAGTAAAAACCATGCAAAAGAATTGGATTGGTAGAAGTGAAGGCTCTACTATAAATTTTGAAGTAGAAGGAACTGATCAAACATTAGCAATATTTACAACTCGCAGTGATACAATATTTGGAGTTACCTTCATGACTATGGCAGCAGAGCATCCATGGTGTTCTGAATGGGTTAAAGGTACTGAATATGAAGAAGAATATCAAAAATTCTATGAAGATGTCATGCAAGAAGATCGATATCAGCGCACCGCAGAAGATACGGAGAAAAAAGGTTTGTTTTTGGGAAAATATGCAATAAATCCGTTAACAGGAGCTAAAATCCCAATCTATGCGGGTAACTTTGTAATTTTTGAATATGGTGCAGGAGTGGTTATGGCTGTACCTGGTCATGATCAGCGAGATTTTGAATTTGCACGAAAATATGACATTCCAATAAAAATTGTAATTCAACCATTTGATGGATATAAATTAAATGGTGAAAAAATGGTTCGTGCATTTCTTGATGATGGTATTTTAGACGACTCAGAAGAATTTACAGGTGTTGAAAACAGAGAAGCTATTAAACGGATTGAAAAAAAACTTGAAAAATTAGGGAAAGG
>JAUWOE010000179.1 GCA_030612265.1 Promethearchaeum sp. | reverse complement strand
ATTTGAATGGTGTTCATAAGGCCCCAAAAAAACTACTGGTTTTTTACTATTAATTTCTGCTTTGAGCTGATTATAAATTTCTATTTTAGATTTATCATCCTTTACAAAGGGTTGAATTATATCTTCAATCAAAACTTTAGTTGATGCTGGAAGTCTAACACCGATAATTTCTTGGAACTTGGAAATTGCTGCAGTCGATCCACTTCCAATTTCTATAATAATCCCATTTTTTTCTGCATTAAAAGATTTCTTAATATTTTTCTCAGCTCTATGCATTACACCTGTCATATTCCTTCCAGTTACATCATCTTCAGTATGAGTATTAGCGTAGATTCTTTGTATATGAATTAAATATTTTTCGATAAATCTAAGTGAGCGCCCAGATGCAGTATAATCCGCATATGTTAAAAGCCGTTTACCATAAGGAGTTTTAAAAAAGAAGTTTCTTCCGATTATTTCACTTCTAATAAAATCTAAAGTAAGTTTTTTATTCATCTTCGACACTACAGATAATACTCAAAAGCTTTTAAAAAATTATAATCCCCAAAACTCATCAGAGGTCATTTTTGTAGGTGTTTTACTGAAAGGGCAAACTTGGATGCAATTTCCACAGTCGGTTGAGTATTTAACCCAAATTCCATAACATGCGTTTGTATCAACATACCATTTTTTAACGCCCGGATTATTTGAAGAGCATTTAGCAATATTATCAGGATTATCTTCAAAAGAGATGGCTTTAGCTTCGCAAGCTTCGGCACAACGTTGGCAAGTCTTGCAGTAATTTGAAATCTTGGAGATGAATTCGAGATCTGGAGAATCATCATTTAGTGGCATATTAGTGAACACTTTACAGATCCGGACTCGTGGGCCATATTTTTTTGTTAATAATAAGCCATTTCTCCCTTGAGCACCTAATCCAGCATCAATTGCAAGCGGAATACTTAATCCGGTGTCATTTGTTGAAGGAATCGCAATATATCCTAAATTTCTAATAAATTGAGCAATACTAACTGAAAGCGAGGTCATATTCGAATATGCCAATCCAACAGAGGCTACTTCTAAAAATCCTGGAGAACAGCGAATTCCTGATGGATCCATCTCAATAATTAATATAATGGCGTGGGTGACTCCTTCTGGTAATATTATTTCTTCCTTTTTTATTTCTCCCGACCCAATCATCTTTGCAGAATTCTTAATGATCCAATTTTGATTTTGATCTATTCTTGCTATACCAACTTCCGATGCACCCAAGAATTTTCCTGCACGTTTTACATATTTAGTTAAATCCTCTTTTGAGATTTCATCAGGCGGGCGCTGAAATACTTCAGCTGGAATATAATCTTTTAACGAAGGTTTGGGAAACCATTTTTTGGCGAAAGGCATATGAGCATCAATAGTCCAAGATGCAGCATATAGAGCCAAATCAAGCCTACTAAATCCTTTTTCTCCCGAATCTACCCATTTTGTCATATTAGTCAATAAATCTTGTTGGTAAAAGGGAAAATTTGTATCGTATAAAGCGCGCATAAAACAATTATTTTCTTCGGGAAAACGCGAATATTCTGTTGTGTCAAGATTATAGATCTCAGCAGTTGATTTTTTTGTAGTCTGCATTGATTACTATCAATTTTACTTACTTTTTATTTTCTGGGTAATCAAAGGATTTAAGTTTTTAAGAATTGAATAAAATTTATAGTGCGTTTGAAATGAGAAAGATTCATCTAATTGAGGGTTATTCAAAAATTGCTGCAGGGGAAGTAATAGAAAGACCCGCATCTGTGGTTAAAGAGTTATTAGAAAATGCATTGGATGCAGAAGCAGACCAGATTTTTATTACCATTGAAAATGCAGGAAAAGATCTAATTCAAGTTCAGGATAACGGTAAAGGGATTGATGAAGATGATATGTAAATCGCTTTTCAAAGCCACACATCATCGAAAATCAAATCAGCTGATGAATTGGATAACTTACATACATTAGGGTTTAGAGGTGAAGCGTTGGCCAGTATTGCCGCTATTTCTCAAATTGAAATAATAAGTCATCCTTTACAACAAGAATATGGAAAAAAATTAAAAATTTCTGGGGGAAAAATTAAAAATAATGAACAATGTGGGGCCCCCATCGGCACTACCATTAAAGTTGCAAACATTTTCTTTAATTTACCAGTTAGAAAGAAATTTATGATGAGCAATAGAGTAGAACTTGGACATATTACAGATGTTTTTACAAGATACTCGCTAGCATACCCTAAAATTCATTTTAAACTCACCCATAATTCTATTGTCATAATTAACTCACCAGCTTGGTCAGATAAAAATAAAAATGAAGGAAAAAACAAACTCGATCCTTATAAATTTGCAATACAGACAATTTATGGCAAAAATATTTCAAATAATTTAATTCCCGTTCATTTTAATGATGGAAATATAAAATTGAACGGTTTTATAGGAAGTCCAGAGATATCAAGGTCGGATAAGGGTGCTGCTTCTTTATTTGTAAATATGAGATTAGTATCAAATAATAAAATTAGCCAATTAATCATTAATTCGTATAAAGATTATTTAATGCGAAACCGGTTTCCTTTTTATATCATCTATATTGATGTTCCTCCAAATAAAGTAGATTTTAACATTCATCCATCAAAAAAAACAGTGAAATTTGAAGATGAAGCAAAATTTTTAGTGGATTTACAGATAATTATTAATGATTTAATTAAAACTGGATTTAAGCAATATCACATAAAAATGAATGTAAGCAAATCAAATTCATCAAAAACAAGTGAAACGATTATAGACTACTGGACACCATCTAATCCAAAAATTATCGAACCGGATTTATCAATTACTCCCCCAACTACAATAAAATCCATAAATCATAAAATTCCAAAAGAAAAAAAAACACAGAAAACCACTCAAACTCATTTCAAAATTGATAAAAGTGCATCAAAACAGTATAAATCAATCAGACAAACCGTTAAAAATAATAAAAACTCAAGAATTTCTTCACAATTTGATTCCACAATTATTAATCCCAAGATCGATGTTATACATTTACCCCCCCTACAGATTTTAAACAGCGGAATTCAAGCAGGAAAAAACTATTTAATCTTCCAAAATAATGATGAACTTGTTATCATTGACCAACATGCTGCTCATGAAAGAATCAACTATGAAAAAGTCCAACAAATATATAAAAGTAAGACTATTCCTGTTCAAAACTTATTGATACCATTAAAAATGGAAGTCGCTCCGAATGAAACTGAATTTGTTAAAGAAGCGATTCCTGCAATGAAAACATACGGTTTTGAAATGGAACACTTTGGAAGAAATACATTTATAATCCGATCTATCCCAGTTTTCATTAATATACGAACCGAAGAGACTCTAATAAAAGATATGTGCATCGAAATCATACATCTTGGGAAAGAACAGAGCTTTTCAGAAAAAAAGAGAGAAATTCTCCAATACATGGGTTGCCATCAGAGCATCAGAGCAGGGGATGAAATTTGGAATGAAAAAAGAATACGTAAACTAATCCAACAATTGGATTCGTGTGAAAATCCTCATGCATGTGCTCATGGTCGTCCCGTTTATATCAAAATCTCGTTTAAAGAATTGGATAAATGGTTCCACCGAACAACATAAAAAGTATATAAAAAAAAGTTAGGAAAAAAAATATTTTATGAAATAATCGAAACCATCGAACATTCAGCACGTTGGATTTCTTCATGAGCCATTAAAGCATCTTCCAAAGGTTGGGTGCCACCGTCTCGTTCTTTTAGTATAATTCGGGCAATTATTTTCTTTGCCCCAAACGCAATATCTTGAACATGGTAAGTTTCTACCATACCATCTGCTTTTTGAACAGTAGGTTTGATGACTTTCTCCATTAATTCATCTAAACCTTCCATATCATCTGGAATAATTTCAAAAACACCCAGTAGTGTCTTAGGTCCTTTCTTTTTCTTCGGTTTATTTTCTGTCATTTTTACATTCTCCTTAAGGTCCCTCGAAAGAGCATTTTGGACAGTGATACGCACGAGCGAATCTTCGACAGTTTTCGCATCTCCAGAGGAGGACATCTCCGCAACTTGGGCATGGGAAATGCACCGCATCTTCTGAAGGCATTATAATTTTACCACAACTAGAACATTTTTCGGTCATAAAATCACTAATTTAATGGGTAGAATCTTTTATATTAAATAATTTTTTCGTTTTTTTATTCAAAAGGAATATATTTAATCAAAATACCAAAATTTACTTCAATTTTAAAAAATGAGAGGTAAATAGAGGTATATTTATCAACCAAAGTTAATAATCTTCAGATTTCTTATTTTCTAAGCGTTTCTGCATATGAGCTTCTAAATTTGATCTTAAATTTTTATCATGAAAAGCAATTAATTCTTGGCTAGCGGCTTGGTGATAAGTAGTGGAAATTAGGTTTTGCTTTCGATCTATTAAATCTTCTAAGATCCTAATTTGAGATTCAATTTCTTCTTTAGGGCTGGGATCAGATTCAATATTTTTGACAATGGATGTTAACAAAGAAAGAAAATCATATGCAAATTTTATCAATGCTTTCATTACAATTTTCGCGCTTTGAACCTTTAAATAATCTATATCCGCGTAGGTTTTAAGTGATATATTTAATTCTTTCGAGTATTCTCCTGTCATTTGAATAAATTCTAAAATAAAATCTTTGGAAATTTCAGGATATTCTTCATAAAATTTCCTGATCAGAGAATGAAATGCTAATTCAATTGCATGTAACTCTGGTAAAGGATCTTCCATCTTTGATATCCTCATAAAAGGAAATTAACAGATAAAAATAAAATTAAAAAATTATTTGTTAAATGGATATTTACCTGCAGCTTTCAATTTTGCAAGTTCTTCTTCTTCCAGCTTATTGAATGCAACTTTTCCAACAAGAGTTAATGGTAATTCATCTCTAAATTCTATTTCCCTCGGGCTTTCCCATTTAAGAAGTTTGCTCAAACAGTACTTCTTTATTGCACCAGCCATTTCTTCACTTTTCTTTGTTTTATCCTTTAAAATGACAAAACCTTTAATCTTAGTGATCTGCTTTTCATCGGGAATTCCAATTATACATACATCTTCAACATCAGGGTGATCACGTATTATTTCTTCGACATGTTTTGGATAGCAATTTATTCCAGAGACTTTTAACAGTCTTTTTTGCCGAAGTTTAAAATAAAAGAATCCGTCCTCATCCATGCTTGCAATATCTCCTGTGTGAAGCCAAGTCCTTCCATCTTCATGCTTTTTTAGTACTTTGGCTGTTGCCTCAGGATTATCAAGATAACCCAACATTACATCAGGTCCTGCAATGCAAAGTTCTCCTTCTTCGTCTACTGGAGCTTCTTCCATAGTGTCAAGCTTTACAATTTTTGCTAACATATCTGGAAAAGGAACACCTATACTTCCTTCGCGGTATTCGGTTATTGGAATTGCCATCATTGCTGTTACTGCTTCTGTTAATCCATAACCTTCCAATAGTTTAATGTTTCCGCCCCCGTTTTTTACGGTTTCTTCAAATTTCTCCTTCACACTCCGAGGAAGAGTATCAGCTCCTGAGAAAGTTGCTTTTAAACATGATAAATCTGCTTTCTTAAAAGTTGGATTATCAGAAAGAGCGGCAAAAAGAGTTGGTACGCCAACCAAAAAGGTAGGTTTCTTCTTATTTACTAATTTTGCAACTGTTTCTGGAGTAAACGTTGGAATCAGTATACTTGTTGCTCCACCCATAAATGCTCCATTAACACAAACACCTAAACCAAATCCGTGAAAAATAGGTAGAATTGCCAATATTTTATCATTCTCATCTAAATTTCCCCATACTGCACATTGTGTTCCTTCGGCAATCATATTTCGATTTGAGAGCATAATTCCTTTGGGAACACCTGTAGTTCCTCCAGAATATAAAATTATTGCAAGATCGTTTGTCGATTGTTCTGCTTTTTCGGAATATGGATAAGAATTATTCATCATATCTTTATACCAAATTACGCGATTATCTAATGGAACTTTCGGGATTTTTCTCCCTTTAGTTAGCCAAAATCCAAATTTCATAACAGCCCCTAAGTAATCAGGTATGCTGCACAGTAATATTTTTTCAACGTTGGTATCATTTGATGATAAAGCTTTAGCAACTGGTTTGTAGAATGCATCTAAAGTAAGAATATATTTGCTTTTGGATATCTTTAAAAACATATTTATTTGTTCAGGAGGACTTAGAGGATGAATCATTGAGGCAACACCACCCAACTTATTAATCGCATAAATCGGAATTACTCCATTCGGTGCAGTTGGCATAGATATAGTCATCACATCTCCTTTTTTAAACCCAATTGAAGTTAGAGCATCGGCAAACTGGTCGATTTCATTAGCAAATTTCTTATATGTTGAGGTCGTTCCCATGAAATCCCAAGCAATTTGGTCTGGAAATTTTTCAACCGTATTCATTAAGGCTTCATAAAGTGTGACATTCGGATATTTAATAGATTGCGGGTAATCTCCATAGAATTTCAGCCAATTTTTTTTTTCGTACATAATTTCTCAGTTTTTTTTTTTTTATTCAAAGGTGATTAAAAATCTTTCCTAATCTTAGATATTTGTTTATTTAAATAAATCCTTTTTTGTAACATGATGATCTTATCCTTTTTTTATAACATAAAGATCATATTATTTATCGTTGGTGGCTTGTTTGAATAGTGCGATAACTAAAGATTCTTTAACTAAAACTCATTTTTTCTCAGAAGATTCTAAGAAATTTCCTTATAATAAAATACTCGCAAAATTCAATATTATATTACAACAAACCATGAAAAATTACTTTGAAATTTTAAGTTCAAATCAAAATCAACTTAAAATTGAGATTTTAACTTATATGGGTTTTCAAAAACACAAGAAAAATCTTCAATTTTCTGAAGCTGAATTGCAAAATCTTGCATCACAAGCATCGCGTCTGATTTTAAATAAAATCTTCAGCTATTATGTAATTCAAGCGCAAGTCCATAAACAATATGGAATTAAACTTGGAAATTTATATGACATTTCTAAAAAAATGGCTTTTCAAGCACAAATCATGGAGAGATTTAAGGAAATCGTGAACATATTTGAAATTGCTCCAATTTTTCAAACAGATATATTTGATGAAAGTATTCAATTTTCTGATAATTTATCCCATACACTTCAAGAAGCAAATATTTTCTATATAAATCTACATATTGAAAACCTTGATGATGATATTATTGCAAACCTTTATCAAAAGTTTATTCCAATTGAAGAAAAAAAGAAATTAGGACAAATTTATACTCCCCAAGAAATTGCAAGTCTAATGACAAATTTAGTTGTTCAAAATCCTAATGATGTTGTTTTAGATCCTGCTTGTGGATGTGGAACTCTGTTACGTAGGGTTTATTATCGTTTAAAATGGTTAAAAGAACAAACTCAAAATCCGATTGATCATCAAGAAATGCTTTCTCAAATTTGGGGAATTGAAATTAATGCATTTCCTGCCCAAATTGCAATGATGTCATTAGCTTTCTTGGACATTTCTGAAATCACCCAAGTTGCTGGAATAATTTTAGAAGATTTCCTCAATATTGGTCCACTGAAAAAATATTTTGTAAAAACTAGGAATCTTAAAACCGGAAAACTCATTACGAGAAAAATGCCAAGAATGTTCGATGTGATCATTGCAAATCCACCTTATATTAAGCAGGAATTAATACCAAATAAAAAA
>JAUWOE010000266.1 GCA_030612265.1 Promethearchaeum sp. | reverse complement strand
ATTTTTATTTGTTTTTCTCCTAATGGAATATTATCGAAAGTTTATTATCTATCATATAATTAATTTTACTAATTATGTGTTGTTTAGCAATTCCCGCGAAAATATTATCGATAGATGGCCATAAAGCCCTAGCAGATTTTGATGGGACCCAAAAACAAATTGTTATCGCTCTTTTACCAAAAATCGAAGTTGGTAAATTTGTTATCGTTCATGCGGGATATGCAATAGAAGAGATAAATGAAGTTGCAGCAAAGGAATCGTTAGAACTTTGGCGGGAGCTTTTGGAAAAAGACTTAATCGATAAGAACGATTATGTTTAGGATTTTTAAGATTAAAAAAATGAGCCAATCTAACAAGCAAATCGGGATAATTTTCGATCTCGATGGTACTCTATTGGATAGTAGTGGTTTTTTCTTGCATGATATTCCAAAAAAAATTGCCGATTACTATGGAGTAGAATTTTCACCTTTGAAACAAGAAAAAATAGCCTCATTGTTTTTTGATGTATTTGGTGGACAAAAGGGTGGGGGAAAATTTCTTGTTGTTAAGGTTATGTGGAATGTTGCAAAGAAATTTGGTGTTCCATGGCATAAAAGGTTCAAATTTTTAAAAATCACTCATGAAATCTATCAACAAGGGCTCTCAGAAATACCTTTAATCAAAAATGTAGAAGATACTTTGAATATTCTATCGGAAAAATATGATATTACCTTTGGAATTAATACTACCGGTACTTATGCTGAAGTTTTAGAGCGATTTAAAGGAAGAATGGAATTCTTAGAACGATTTTCAGATAATATAATTACCAGAGATCGCGTGAAGTATATAAAACCATCTCCTGAAGGGATTTTAAATTTAAGCAAAAAATGGTGCATACCTCCAAATCACTTGATAATGGTCGGCGATATGGATTCTGATATAGATGCTGGAAAAAACGCTGGATCAATAACAATTGGAGTTACTTCAGGATTCTATACAAAGGAAATGATGGAAAAAGTTAATCCAGACTTTATTCTTTCTGACGTAACTCAAATTCCCAATTATATGGAAAAAATTCTAAAAAAAATGCATTAAACTCTTTTTAATTACAGTTGAGCATCCAGCCAATTGATAGAATCTTGAATTGCTTCATTTCTTTTAATATCATCGAAAACTGAGTGTCTGCTATCTTTATAGATTTTATATTGGATATTTTTTATCCCTAAATCTTCATATCGGTCTTTCAGAAGCAATAAATCAGCAGGCATTGAACATGTTGAATCGAGTTCTCCATTTAAGAACAACATACTAATGTTTTTTGGAATTTTTGCTTCATTTTTAGGTAGCCAAATACGTTTTATAGCCAATCCAAACTCTAAAAACCAACCATTGGTAACTCTAAATCCCGCTATAGGATCATCAATGAATTCTTGAATTACTTTCTCATCGCTACTTCTCCAATCATGCGGTGTTTTAACAGGCATAAATGGTTTGCTAAAAGGTCCTACGGCGATTTTATAAATCAATGTAGCTTCACTTTTTAATCCTTGAATTTTCATAATGGCTTTTCCAACTGACAATAAAAGTTTCAATTTAGCTTTTCTTCCATAAGTTCCTGAGAAAATTACCCCCTTAAAATCAGTTCCCCATTGTTGTATATAATCTTGTCCCATCAATGATCCCCATGAATGTCCAAGATAGAAAATTGGTAATGATGGGTGATTTTTTTTTATTATATCATTGAGTTGTTTGAGATCTTTAACACATCCGTTCCAACCTTCGGACCCTAAGAGACCTAAGTTATTTCTCCCAGTTTGACCATGTCCTTGATGATCATTTGCGTATACAATATAACCACTCTTTGTGAGTGTTTCGGCAACATGCGCAAATCTTAATGCATGTTCTGCCATTCCATGAGCGATTTGAACAATTCCTTTTGGTTCACCCGAATCCGGGAGCCATTTATATGCATGGATTTCAATTCCTAAGTGATCAGTAAAAGTAAATTTTTCCATGGTAAGAATTCTGTCAAATTATTATAAATAATTATTCAAATATTTTATTCACTTTTTTCAAGATTCTAATTAGATTTTCAATGTCATCATCTGATAATTCATCTAAAACCTTGCCAATTTCTCCTTTTTCTATCTCTTTTTGTTTAGCATAAACAATTAATCCGAATTCAGATAATTTCAGCCCAACCTTCCGACGATCTCCATTCATTGTTTCTCTGAGAATTAAATTCTTTTCTACTAATTGATCAATAACTCTGGTAGCCGTACCGGCATTCAAATTGAAAAACTCGATGAATTCTTTCATATTAATTTGATCTTTATTTCCAATATAATCAATCATTCGTAAATATTTACCAAAAGGATCTCTTTGGATGTTAAATTTACTTGAATTTAAGAAATCCATAATTTTTGGTCTATTTTTTAGGATTTCATCTTTCATTTTTAACAAAAAAATAAGAAATTGATCTATAACTTGTCGATTTTTTCCCATATTTTCATTAATTGATAAAATTTTAAAAATATTTGCAAAATCGTTATATTCATAAAAACGAAATATTCATAAATGTGTAATCAAATTAAGAATATAATGATTTCTAAACCTATAATTAATATTTCAAATTTGGATAAAACTTATAATTTGAACAATAACCCTGTTCATGCTTTGAGAAATGTCTCTTTTAGCATTAATCCTGGTCAAATTGTATTTGTAATGGGACCTTCTGGTTCTGGAAAAACAACTTTATTAAATCTAATTGGTGGAATTGATTCTCCAACCCAAGGTGAAATAGATGTTTGTGGGGAAAAAATTTCAAAGTATTCTGATAGAAAATTAACAAAATATCGTAAGGCTCGTTTATCATTTGTATTTCAATTCTATTCCCTTATCCCAACGTTAACAGCATTAGAAAATGTTGAACTTGTTATGGAATTAATTGGAATCAACCGCAGAAAAATTCGTAAAGAAGCAAAAGAATACTTGAAAAAGGTTGAATTAGAAGATAGAATAAATAATTTTCCTTCACAATTATCTGGTGGAGAAAGGCAAAGAGTTGCGATAGCTCGAGCATTGGCGAAAAATCCTGAAATATTATTAATTGATGAACCCACAGGTCAGTTAGATCAAGAGTCCGGTGATAAAGTTGTCGCTTTAATAAGAGACATAGCGAAACTTTATGAAAAAACAGTTATTCTTGTTACGCATGATCAAGAATTGAAGAAATATGCTGATAGGATTATAGAATTACGTTCAGGAAAGATTGTTTCTGATACGGATTTTGCATAGATTATAGGGATTTAATGGGGAATAAATTATGACAAAGATATATCGAGCAGTTATTCGGGATATTTATTTTAATAAATCGAGAACTTTCATTACATTTTTAACGATTCTTATAGTAATCGCGTTTCCGATTTCAATGTTCTCAACATCTCCTTCAATTTCCCAATCATTGGATGATAACGCAGAAGAATTTCACCTAGCTCATTTAGATATTCGTTTTGCAGGTGTTAATGATGATATTATTCCTTTGATTAATGATTCTATTATTGATTACCTTGATTATGCTCCAGAGAGAATAAATTCGAGAATATTGGCAAAATATAAGATATTTAATGAAAATCAGTGGTTTTCGGTGAATATTGTCGGATTAAATAATTCTAAAAAGATGGATATTAATGAATTACTCCTAGTAAATGGAACTTTGGAGATTTCTGAAAATGAAACCGTCATTTTAGAGTCTTTTGCGAATCATATTAATGCATCTATTGGAGATTCTATATCAGTTTACGGGAAAAATGGTATTCATGTTTTTAAGATCGTAGGAATTGTAAAATCAATAGAGTTTATGAACTATGATTTTTCCCAGGAGGGAACTATTTTTATTACAGAAAATGATATTCGAGAATTAACCAATATTCCTTACCCTATCTTCAATAATGTTCTAATTTATTTTTCTGTGGAAATAACTTCTGAAGAAATTAGTGAAATTTCTGATAATTTAAAAGAAGAATTTATTGAAAATCATGTCCCTTTCATTGTGTTATGGCAAATTCGTGAAATATCTATAAGTGCTGCCCTTGATGACACTTTAAACTTAACATCCTCATACTTAAATTCGTCTGCCATTATCATAATGATTATTGCTGGCTTGGTAATTTTTGTAATTACTAAAAGGTACGCATTTGAACAAAGAAAACAAACTGGAATGCTCTATTCGTTTGGTTATTCATCATCAACTATTATGAAATCCTTTTTATTAAGAACTTTTTTAATTAGTACAATCGCGATCGGAGTAGGCATTGTTTCTTCTTGGTTTTTGTTAAAGATTTTTTGCGAAAGGTTATCAAATATTTGGGGTATTTTAAATTTGGAATATTCATTCGATATGGACGTTCTATACGAAGTAGTGAGTATTACTTTATTCGTATCTTTGCTATTTACATATTTGGCTGCTAAAGAGAATGTTTCAATGACTCCATATGAAGCAATCCGTGGAAAAGTAAAAGAGTATAAAGGAAAAGTGAAAAATAAAATCCTATTGGCAATTCTTCCACTACAAATAAAATACAGTTTTCGTAATTTAAATAGAAACAAAGTTAGAACCTTCCTAACTTTCGTAGCTTTTATGGGTTCAATAATGCTTTCTTTTTCACTTTTAGGAACTCAAACAAGTCTGGGCAAAACTCAAGAAGTTTACTTTGATAATCATGAAAAATGGGATGTAAAGGGAATCTTTAATGAGTTTGATAACACCCTAAATATCTATGATAATATTAGTAATTTTGGCTCAATTGAATATTCCGAGCCATATTTGGAATACATAGTGCAACCTGATGAGAAAAGTGAACTGATAGTCATCATAAATGGAATTATTCACGATTCTCAGCTAATGGATATCGATCTTCAAGAAGGTTCAGGTTTTTCTAACGAAACCGCAGCAGAATGTATTATGTCTATTTATATTGCTAATCGTTTGGAGTGCAATGTAGGTGATAATTTTTCTTTTTGGCTTGGAACTAATCAAGTTAATGTAAGCATTGTTGGATTGTGCAGAAATCTTGGTTCTCCTGCGGCTATGTTTGTTCAACTTCC
>JAUWOE010000102.1 GCA_030612265.1 Promethearchaeum sp. | reverse complement strand
GGAATGACGGGTGCAAGTTTGGACTTGGATCGGTTCCTATACGCGATTGATCTAAAAGTAGATTATCTTCGAAAAGCAAGATTGGGCCAAACTTTAAGCGTTAAGGGGAAAATTATAAAATTTGGTCGAAATGTAATAAATTGCACAGCAGAAATATATACAAAAGGTTGTAAATTAATTGCCCAAGCAAAATCGAATTTGATAATACCTTAAATTTTCATTAATATTAGAAATCTGTTATTTTTCTTTACTTCTTTTGTAATTCAATCGATATTCTGATTATTAAGGTCAATTTCTTTTTCAATTTGGTCGATTTTTAGTTCAATTAGTGAATTAAATTTTGTTATTATCATTTTATATTTTTCTACTGAAATTCTGCCAATATTTTTTATAATAAGCGATTGATGGAATTTTAAAATGCTATCAACTTTTGCACAACTATTAGTTTTTAAAAAACCCTCTACAAGATCATCATTAGTGATTAAAACAGAATTTGGGAGAGATATATTTGATGTGACGGCTATTACTATTACGTCCTGCGAATTTGAATTATAAGATGAGTTACTTAAAATGATTACTGGCCGAACTTTTTTTCCACTCTGATCCGAGAATGGAAAAGGGAGTAACACTAAATTTCTTTGCTGAATTAAAGGTAATTGCGCCATATTTCATCATCATCTTTATTATTCCAAATTTTTTGAAGTGTTTGCTCTGCTAGTGAAAGCCATCCCATTTGTTCTTTAAGTTCATATTCTTTATCCAATTTCTGGAGAATTAAGTTTCGAATAAATTCAGATTTTGATGAGAATTGTTTTTCTTTTATATACATATCTAGGCGTTCAGCATCTCTTGGAGACAATTTTATAGTAATTGTTTTCATAGTAATCTTAAGGGATTACCTTTATAAAATATTTTTCGATTTTATATAATTAAAAAATATGTCATGTCAAATAAAATTCAAAAAAAAGCAAAAGAAATAATACTTTAAGTTTTTTTATTTTAAATTAAATGAGAAAAATTATGGCTACAATTCCAGTTGAAAAAGAACTACTAGAAGATTTATTAAATTCCAAAATTCAGCTAATTACCCAACGAATTAATAATATTTTAGATAAGTGGGAGTTTAAAACAAAAGATTCTTTTTTAAAAGCAGCTTCAAGTGGAACAATTGAAGAAGCAGAAATGGATGCAATTTCTTTAACTAATTTAATAGATCGAAAAGAAGATTTGATGAAATATAAAGTAAAATGGAGCTTTGCTGAGTGAAAGCTATTAAAAAAATAAAACAAGCAGCAATAATTATTGAAGACCTTTTTTCGAAGCATATTTCACGTTTCGTTTTAGATTATGAGGATCCTCGAATTAAACTTATATTAAATGATGGTGTTATTGTCTATCTTCAATATAACAATCATGATCAATATTCTTATAATATTATTTTCTCCAATGAGACTTTAGATCGCTGTCGATTTGACAATTATTATGATAAATGGCAAGTGGAGAGTAAACCACATCATTTCCACCCAAGGTTATTAAAAGAAGCGTTTTTTAGCCCTATGTCTGGTAATCCAACTAAAGATTTAGAAATTCTCTTTTCTCTATTGATTTCAGGAAAAATGTTTAATCAAAACTTTACTTTCAAGTGAAAAAGACTAGATAAATTTTTTGCATTTATTAGAAATCTGTTATTTTTCTCTGCTTCTTTTATAATTCAAGCTTGACTTGTTAAAAGACGAGTTGCAATATTTACAGAATTGTTAATACTTATTGAACCAGAGACTACTAAGGCTCGTGACAGTTATGTTAAACGTTTGCTACCATGAATTACTGTAATAATTTCTACAATTTCTCCTCTTATTTGGTAGATAATACGATAACCTCTATATATTATTTCCCTTACATTAGGATTTTGCCTTTCAGGAACCATTCTCCCAATTTTTGGAAATTTTTCTAAAACTTTAATTGAATGAAGAATATTTTTTATAACTTCTTTTGCATAGAATGGAGAATCTTTACCAATATACAGACATATTTCTTCCAAATCATCTGCAGCTTGTGATGATATTCTTATTCTATCCATGATTTTAACCGTTCTCGCAATTGACTTAGTGTTAATGAATTTCCGTTTTCCAATTGTTCAATTCCTATATTAATTTTGTGATTTATATAGAGAGCTTCCATTATATCATCATATGAAGCATCATTGGGTAGATTTTTGATCACTGCGAGTATACTTTCTTTTACATTTTGCATAATTTTATTAAAAAAGTTAGGCTTATTAAAAAATTCTATTTCATATTACTATTTGCATTTTTCATATCATTATCTGTAATTTCTTTAATTTATTAGAAATCTGTTAATTTCTTCTGCTTCTTTTGTAATTCATATTCTTTTATAATATTTTCAGCGGTTTTCCACCAAGTCCTAACTATGGGAGGAAATTTTTGATGGGAATTGTAATAGGATTTCAAAAATTTTTTTGTATATGGATCACCTGGATATCCTGAACCTATGTTTCCATATTTTTTTTTATATTCATCAATAATATGATCCCGTTTAGTTTTTGCAAGAATCGAAGCAGCGCCTACAATTTTAAAAATTGCATCACCTCTATGCTTGGAAATTATTTTTTTAGGTTTAAACCTTAACATTCCCCCGATAGTCTTCCCAAATCTTTCTTCAATAACGTCCGCAGCGTCTAAATATATTATATCAGGTTGAGGTTCTATCCCATTTAACAATTTTGCAAAACTAATTTCTTCTATTTCATTTAGGCTTAATCCTTTTTTGTGGAGTGCATTAATATCTTCTGCTGTAATCTCAAGCAAATCATAACTAACAGCACGAGTTTTGATTTTTTGCGCAAGTATCTCTCGTTTTTTTGATGAGATTTTTTTAGAATCATCTACCCCAATCTCATCCAAGATATGGAGGTCTTTTTCATTGAAGATAACACAACCAATAACTAAACTTCCAATTACTGGGCCTCTTCCTGCTTCATCTAATCCTGCTATTAACATCTGTAATAATTCCAGAAATAGTTTGTAATTAAATAACTTTAATTCTTTCGTGTATTTATTAATTTTTTGAATTCCTTTGGATGTTCAAGTTTTTTTAATTCTTTTATAACAATGTAGGGAACTTTTTCTTGTTTTATTTGCTTTACATTTAGATTCTCATCATCACAAATCATTATTCCAGTAGTTCCAGTTGAATTTTTGGTATTTTTTAAGAAATTAATTTTTGTGTCATGTTTGGATTTTTGATACATTTTTTCACTCATTGTGCCTCCTATTAATGTATAATCCTCAATTCTTGTGGAATCATCATTTTCACGATAGATAAATAGATCAAATGGGCTTGTACGAGTCCAATATGTTTGATATCCTGTATCTTCAACAATTTCATTTATAGTGTTCATTAATTCGCGATTTTTTGCTGATATTTTTCTCTGCAATTGTTGATTAATAGAAAAATCATTGAAGGATTGGTTTATATATTCAAAAGTATTCATCGGAACTTGGATTGTATCTCCCAAAATTTCTTCAAGATGATGTGCATGATCCTTTGATGTGCGCATTTCATTATTTTCATAATGCATTATAGATTTAGCTGAAACTTTGAGTTTTTCTGCAAGATCATTTCGGGAATAATTCTTTTTTTTCCTAAGTTGAATTAATTTTTCACCATCAATATTCACAAAGAATCCACCTTTCTTAGCAATTGCTAATGGCAGTTGATTATTTGAAATTATTCGGGTGAATGTATTCATATTTATTGAAATTAGTCCCTTTCTAATAAACAAACAATCATCTTTAAGTAAATCATGTCTGTTCTCAATTCCAATAATTAACGGTAAAGCTCTAAGGAATCTACTGAGCAATTTTAATTCATGCATGAAATATGGTTTTATTATATCAATATTTTCTACAAGTTTTATCAATAAAGAGGGTAATTCTGGTGAATAATGGCGGGCAAACAACTCAAAGCACATCTCAAGCTCGGAACTTATATTATCATAAACAAAATAATCCGCTTGCTGTAAAACTCGAGTTGTTTTCCTTTTATTGGTTAAAACTGAACTACAGCTCATTTTGAAACATCCACAAAATTTTCAATTATATATATTGATATCGAGTAAATGTAGTATTAAAAAAATTTGTTTTCCATAATGATACAAATCTAAATTAAACTATTTTTCTTCAAAATTGATTCCGTAATTGAAATTCATAAAAACGCGAACCATCTTATTACCCGCATCTGTGAAGTAAATTTTATAATCTCTCCCTTGTTTTTCACGATAAATAAATTTCCATTTAACTGTTAAAGGGTTTATTATCGCTCGATTTAAACTCATTTTTTCGGATGTATCACGGTCTCTTGAATTTTCATTTTTTTTAACCGTTCTTATCTTATATTTATTGAATATCGCTTCTTGCCAGTCCCTCTGGAGCACAAAATTCCTTTCTCGATCAAATTTATCATGTTTCATCAACCAGTATAAAATTTGCATCGCTTTTATTAATTCTATAGTTGGTTTATTAAATTTAAATTCAGGAGGTTCAGCAGAATACATTATTCCTGAATGTGTTGATTCTGCACTCGGATCATAATCTAAAGAATATGGATAAATTAATTTGATATTATCCCAAAGTCTATTTGCATCAATATTAGCAATGGCTACCATCTTACTTCCCGTTCCCATGTTTATTGTGAAGAAAATTTCTTCATCTTTACTTTTTACAATTTCTGAGCTTATAATATTCGCTAAATTAGATATAATATCATAATAATCAATGAAATTAACGTCCTTTTCCATAATTTTGCAGTTTTTAAGATTTTCCTTAATTGTTTCAATATTTGATTTCTTATAATCTAAGAATACATCCTCATTTTCTCCATGATGACAGATATAATATAAAACATTGGGTTCATCGGATAAAATAGGGTCAGTTATCCTCTTTTTTTCTTGGGCGTTGTAAGTAATGTGTATTTTTCGCATATTTTTTTGTCTCCCTTACTAATATAATCTAAGAAGTTAATTCAAATTAAATTAATTTCAAATTTTATGAAAAGTTAATATTAACATGGCTCAACCAAACTTATCAAAACATGATCAACAAGAAGTTGCTCGTTTTCAGAATATTCAACAGCAACTTGAGTTTATGATGCAGCAAAAATCATCACTTCAACAACAATTGGATGAAATAAAAAACGCTATAAAAGAATTGGAATCAGCTGGTGATGCTACCGTCTATAAATCTGCAGGCGGGATTTTCATTAAATCAGATCAAAAATATTTATTGGATTCTTCAAAAGAAAGGAAACAACAACTTAAAATTAGATTAGATAGTATAACAAAGCAAGTTGAACGCATAAATAGCCAATATGAAGAACAAAAAAAGAAAATACAAGAAATAAATAAAAAGCTAGGGTAATAGAGTATTACTAAAAAAAAATGTGTTTATGATAATATTTTTTTGAGGTTTTTCAAGTGAATGAAATAAATTTAAATTTAACTATTCGAAATTTTATTACAGATTTAATATGTTCTGTAAAAGATTCATCATCAATTGTTATAACTGGGCATAATAATGCTGATCCTGACGCTTTAGCTTCAGTTATGGGTTTAAAAGAATTCTTTAATCAAATATTTCCAAACAAAAAAATCGATTTAGTCTTAAATTTGAACAAATTAGCTGAAAAAGTATACAAGGAAATGCTATCAGACCCTAAGTGGAATTTTTCAAAGACATATCCTGAAAATATTGATTTATTGATAATTACCGATACTTCAGATTTAGGAATGGCTTTACAAAAGGATAGAATTACACCCACTATTCAAAATATAATAATAATTGATCATCATGGCAATCCAACAAAGCTCGATAATCGTGTAAAACATTTCCTCATCCTAAGTGATTATTCTTCTACAGCTGAGATAATAACAAAATTTTTCCAAATGCAAGATCTAATCCCAAATCGTGATATTGTTCTTGCATTATTAGCTGGGATTATTACAGACACAGGACATTTTCGTTATGCCACAAAAGATACATTAGAGAATACAACATTCTTGCTTGAAACTGGGGTATCAATATCTGAAGTAACAGAAAAATTAAATAAAAAGATGGCGCGTTCTGAAAAAATAGCAAGAATTAGAAGTGCTAACCGAATTAAAAAAATCTATTACGTTCATGATTATATTGTATTATTCAGTCACGTTTCCAGTTATGAAGCTAGTGCTTGCAAAGCTTTAATCGATTTAGGAGCAGATGTAAGCTTTATCATTTCGTTTGTTCCTAAAACAAATGAATTTAGAATATCCTCAAGAGCTAGGGGAAAATTGATAAGAGAAACTTCGCTTCATCTGGGAGAAATAATGAAGATTATTGGAGAAAAATATAATGGTAGCGGCGGTGGGCATAATGGAGCTGCCGGCTCCTATGGGCTCATAAATAATGAAAAGGATTATATGAAAGAATTGGTTCCAGAAATACTGAAGCTTATAAAAAAGGAAATTGTTAAGAAATGATTGACATTTCAGCGACTAATGTTTCATTTAAATATAAAACATCAGATGTTAATATCCTTAAAGATGTCAATTTAAATCTTGAACAAGGAAAATTTATTTTGATTTGTGGTCCGACAGGATCTGGTAAAACATCATTAATTCGTTCCATTAATGGACTTATCCCGCATTTCTATCGTGGAAAATTTTACGGATATATGAAGATTAAAGACATAGATACAATCTCTTCTTCACCAGCTTTTCTATCTGAAACCGTTGGAACAGTTTTTCAAATCCCAGAAAATCAATTATTTTCTATGGATGTTGAACGTGAATTAGCCTTTAGTCTTGAAAATCTTGGTTATTCCACAGATCAAATCAAAGAAAGAATTGAAAAGGTTATTTCAATAACTCGAATTGAAAAATTAAGACATAGGCCTCCTTTCCAACTTAGTGGAGGAGAACAACAAAAAGTAGCTATTGCTTCATTACTTGCTTTGGATCCAGAAATATTAGTGTTGGATGAACCATTATCAAATTTAGATCCAAAAACATCTATAGAAGTCCTAAATTTATTAAAAGAATTACAACAAACTCACAACAAAACGATAATTATCTCTGAACATCGAATAGAATCCATCATTCCCTTTATAGACGAAATCATTATTATCAAAGACGGAAGAATTATTCAACATGATAATACTCAAACAGTTATAAATTCAGACATTATTTACAATTTGGGATTAGATATACCTCCAATAATTTACTGGTTAAAGAAAAAAAGGGATGAAGGATTATTCTTTGGGGATATCCCATTAAATTTTGAAGATCAAAAACAAATATTGGCAGAAATCTTTTCAAAATATAAAAAAATGCCTGATTTTAAACCAATCGATATAAAGAAAGGAAAAAAATCATTCGATAAAATTCCAAATATTTATTTAAAAAATATCCACCACTCTTATGAAATTAGTGCTGATCAAACAAAAGCATTAGATAATATCACTTGTTCGATTTTTCCAAGAGAAATTGTAGCAATTATGGGACCAAATGGCGCTGGTAAGAGTACATTAATAAAATGTATAAGTGGATTGATAAAACCCAAGAAAGGAAATGTTTGGATTCAAGGAGAAAATATTAAAAATTTACCTACTTACGAAAACGCGAAAAATGTTGGCTTAATGTTTCAAAATCCAGACCATCAACTCTTTCTAAATTCAGTTTTAGATGAGATAAAATTCTCTTTGAAGAATTTGCATTTGTCTGAAGAAGATGAAAAAAATCGAATTGAAAAAACAATAAGAGATCTTAATTTAAATGATATTTTAAATCTATCTCCCTTTAATTTATCAGGAGGTCAGCGAAAAATAGTATCATTAGCCACAATTTTATGCAGAAATCCGAATATTCTTATTTTCGATGAACCAACCATTGGTCAAGATGCCGAGCATAAAAAGAGGTTAAATAATTTAATCATTCAAGCTCAAAGTCAAAATAAGACAAGCATCATAGTTTCTCATGATTTAGAATTTGTAGTTAATCTAGCCACTCGTATTATAATTCTGGAAAAAGGAAAAATATTTGTTGATGGGGCTGTAGAAGAGATCATTTCCCAATCGTTGATTTTAAAAAGAGCTTCCCTTGATAAATATAGGTTTAATATGCTTTTCAAAGATTTGCATAAAAAATTTTCTTGGATACCTGAAAATATTCTTAATATTAAACAGTTGGAGGATTTAATTTCAAGATGTCAATAGAATTTGCAAAAACATTCTCTTTTCTCCATAAAAACACTGTTTTACATAGGCTAGATCCTCGTTCAAAGTTATTTATGCTATTGTGTTTTGCAATTCTTGCATTTACATTTAAAAGTTTGATTTTAATGATCATACTATTCTCACTAACAATTCCTCTTTTGCTAATTGCAAATTTATCATCACAATTTATTAAAGGAATAAAAGGGTTATATTTTGTAATATTTTTTATATTAATTATAAACACACTGAGCGGTACCTTTAATACTTCGCTAATTACGATAATTAGGTTAATGGTTTTAATGATAATTTTTTCAGTGTATTTCCAGACAACCTTACCTGAGGATATAACTCAAAGTTTGATCCTTTTGCACGTACCATATTCAACAGCTTTTTCTTTATCACTTTCATTTAGATTCGTTCCAACAATGGCTCAAGAAACAGAGATCGTTATGAATGCTCAAAAATCAAGGGGACACCGTATTCAAGAAGGTGGAATGATCCAACAAATAAGGAATCTATTTCCGTTATTAATTCCTTTACTAATGAATTCAATACGTCGTGCTTACCACGTAGCAGAAGCACTCGAAACACGAGCATTTGGAGTAAAAAAAGTTCCCAATTTCTATTATCCTTTGCGTTTGAAATTTTTAGATCTTTTTTTTATTGTTCTAAACGCCATAATTTTAGGTGTTGGAATATATATACAAATTAATTTAGAATTAATGCCAATTTTGAAATGGGGATTAAGCATTTGAGCTGAAATAAAAATGAATGAAAAAGATGATTTATTTTTTTATACTCCAGAGATTTTTTATAAAGATTCGAATTTGCTAGTAGAAAAAATTAAAAAAGATACTCCCCAAAGTGAACCATTTGATGTCGTATTAGGAATTGCACGTGGAGGCATAGTTCTCGCATATTTTATTGCTACTAATTTAAATATCTCAGACTTTTACACAATTAGACTGAAATCTTACCATAAAAAGAAACAAAGTGAACTTGAAATCATCCAAGAACCTCCTTGGGAGAAAATGAAAGGGAAAAAGGTATTAGTAGTAGATGATTTAATCGATCAAGGGAATACAGCAAAATATATAATGAAACTTCTTAAAATTCATCAAATTGAAAATTATAAATTCGCAGTTTTGGTGGATAAGCAAATTGACTCAAATGTTAAACCGGATTACTCAATTAAGATTATTAAAAAGTGGATTTTATTCTTTTGGGAACCTAACTATTTAGAGAAGAGATTGTGATTAGAAATGATACATGTTGAAAAAGGATTGGCTATGCATTTAATACAATTTGAAGGAATGATTAAGGATTTCTTGCCTGAAAATAAACCTATTTCATTAATTGATTATTTCATTCAAATAAAAGAAGAAATATGGGAAAAATTTAATATATCTTTTCAAATTGTAAATCCAAAGTATTTAATTTCAGAGGATCAGCTTAAACTTATTTTACACCATGTTTATTCTTCTTTTTCTTTAAAAACAAATATCTCAAAACAATACGGTGTTGAATTTTTATTATATCTTTCACAAGAGCGGCAAATAACCAAAGCTATAGAAAAAGTCGGAATAAAAAGCCCTAATGAGTTGAATGATATGAATGAAATTCTAATATGTGAGATTTTGTTTGGTGAACCCGAAAAATTAAAACATGCAATTAAATTCTTAGAGAACAAAATTAGTATAAGCAAACATTCTCAATTCAAATATTTGGAGATAAATGAGTGGGATAAGTTTATGGAAACTTATCATATCTCACTCGATCATGTTGTAAATATCCTGCGTGGTTATAATACCAAAATAAAGGACCAATTTAAATCGATCGACGAGTTAAAAGAAGCAATTTCTCCCGAATTAATTAGGAAAGCAATAACAGACGCTTTTAATATAGGAATGGTTAAACTTTATCTTGATAACTTTAAAAGAAATGTTGACAAACAATAAAAGGTGAAATTATGCAAATTTTGAGAAACAATACCCGAAACGGAGAATTGAAAGTTTTAATTGAAAATTTAGACGATTTATGGGTTCTTTATAATATTCTCAATAAAGATGATCAAATAAAGGGAAGAACTTTCCGAAGAGTGGTTATGCGAGAAGGAGATTCGGGAGTTAGAAAACCTATGACATTACTTCTTAATATTTCAAAAGTTGAATTTCATGAATTTTCAAACAGACTTAGGGTACTGGGGACAATCCTTGAAGGTCCTGAAGACTGGGTTTCAACAGGACAACATCATACATTTAATTTAGAATCCGGATCTAAAATTAGTATTTTTAAGGAGAATTGGTTTAGAAATGATATCCAAAGAATAAGAAAAAACATGGAAAGCAAGAGTTCTTCATTAGTATTATGTGTAGCAATCGAAAAAGGCTTGGCTAATATAGCTTTGTTATCAAATTATTCTCTAACACCAATTACAGAAATAAGTGAAAATATACCTGGAAAAAGATTTTCCAAGCAAAATCAAAACGAAATCGTTGAGAAATTCTATAATAATGTATCAACCGTTATTGATGAAAATCTCTCCAAACACCCTCTTAGTCTAATTATTATTTGTGGTCCAAGTTTCATAAAAGAGCGTTTTGCAGAAAAATATAGAGCAAATCTCGCTAATTTAAATAATAATGTAAAAGTGGCTACCGTGAATGCTAGTTCAGGGGAAATTAGTTCAATTTATGAAATACTACGAAATGGGGCTATATCGGCTTTAAAAACGGATTTTAAAATTGCACAAGATGAGATGTTCATGCAAAAATTCATTGAATTGCTTGGAAAAGATAATAATATGATAATGTATGGACTCGATCAAGTGATGCAATGTTCTATAATGGGTGCAATCGAACATTTATTGATATGCGATGTTCTGTTACGGGTATCAGATAAGGATTCTAGAAAAGAAATAGAAGATATATTAAATAATACTGAAAAAAATCGAGGTCAAGTTCATATTTTAAGTACAATGAACCCTGCAGGAGAGCAGCTAGAAAATTACGGTAAAATTGCTGCTATACTTCGATATAAAGTGAATTTATAATGATCAATCCACATCTTATAACAATTGATAAGAAATCCAATGTTCCCTTGTTCGGGTTGGATTTTATAGGTGTTTTGGACCGTGGAACTAACATATTAGAAGTTAAACCGATCACAATCTGTAACCTTCATTGCAAATATTGTTTTGTTAGTGCAGGTGATTACGAAAGAAATTTTTCGATTGAGCGCGATTATTTAGTTGAATGGATAAAAAAAGCAATTGAATTAAAGAATTGCGATGATATTGAAATTCATTTAGCGGCCTATGGAGAAGTTCTATTATACAATGAATTAAATGAACTTATATCTGATCTACACAAAATCCCCAAGATAAAAACAATTTCAATGCAATCAAATGGGTTGTTACTTAACAAGAAAAAAATAGATGAATTGGAAAAAGCGGGATTAGATCGTTTAAACATTTCACTAAATAGCATGGATGAAAATGAATGTGCTGATTACTGCGGAGTAAAAAAATACAATTTAAATCACCTCTTAGAAGTTTTTGATTTAGTTCTACAGAGTAAAATTGAATTACTAATTGCTCCAGTGTGGTTTAAAGGAATAAATGATGAAGGAGTTTTAGATGTAGTTCAATACGTTAAAAATCAAGAAAAGAATGGTTATTCTTGGCCCAAATTACGAATGGGGATTCAAAACTACCTCACATATCGAACTGGAAGAAAAATCAAGAAAGCTAGGATGAGAGATTTCGCTTATTTTTATAAATTACTGAATAATTTGGAAAAGGAGTACAAAATAAAACTAAAACTTGGACCCAAAGATTTTGAAATTCGCAAAACCATAGCTATTTCCCCTCCCGTGCGATTGGATGATAAAAGAAACGTGGAAATAATTATGAAGGGGAGATGGAAAAATGAATATATCGCGATATTTGAAAAAAATTGGGCTGTTAAAGTGCTTTGTAAAGAAAAAATTCCATTAAAAAAACAGATTATGGTAAAATTTATTAAAAGTTCCCTGCGAGGAAATCTCTTAACTGCAATTCCGACAAGATAAAAATTTAAACGTATTCAATCGTACCTGGCGGTTTCGGAGTCATATCAAAATAAATTCTCTTAGTTCTGGGGATTTCTGCTAATTTTTCTGCAATTGAAGTAATTAATTCAAAAGGCAAGTCGGTAACACTCGCAGTTCTGGCATCGATACTGTTCACAGAACGAATTACAACATCATAAACTCCTTTCTTGCAATCCAAAATCTCATAAAACATTCTGGTATAACCTGTGAACTTTGATGCGATCTTACATAGATATTCATAGTTCCATTTTCCATAAACTGCTAAAGGAAAATCATATGTCCTCTGGCCATTAACTAATCCTGTTACCTTTTTATTTAAGATGTCTTCAGAAATTGCCGCAAACATTTGAAATGGTTCTTGTTCTCCCTTTTCATTAATTATCATCGATTTCCCATGTTTTTTGATATAATATTCATTAACTTTCATTTCGACGATATCATGAACTTCTTTCTCAAAAGCTAGATTTTCAGGTGATATAGGCCCAATAATTCTTGCAGCAAGAGCCGGACCAGGAAAAGCTTTACGATATATCATTTCTTGTGGCATTTTAAAGAATTTGAGAATTTCTCTAATTTCTGGTTTAGTAAGACTGGCTACTGGTTGTATAGTCGCTTCAACATCATATTCGATATCTAAATTATGTTGGCTTTTTACAAAACCTTTGTTATAATTTGCCTTTAATTCAAGTTCTTCTTGAATTGACAATGTTTCTTTTATATCTGTTATTTTAACACCAAAGCTTTCTTCAATATCCGGTAATATAGTTCCATCCGCTAGTAAATCACATTTTTCTTCTATAATTATTTTACTAATTATTTCAGAATATCCATTTTTGAAGAGTTTCCGTTTATTTTCAGCATCTCCTTCAAGGTATATCTTAGGGAGAAAAGATTCCCGAATATCAGCAATTTTTGCATCCGGAAAATATTTTTTTATATATTCTCGTTCCTCCATACCGTTTATAACACGCATTAACCCGTGATCAATAAAAACAGGTAGAACATCAATTTTAGCATGTTTTAACAAAAGATATACTGCAGACGAGTCTACACCTCCAGATAAAGCACAAAAAACTTTTTTATCCTTAGCAAATTTTTCCAAAAATTCAGTTGCCTCAGAAACAA
>JAUWOE010000048.1 GCA_030612265.1 Promethearchaeum sp. | reverse complement strand
TTTATCAACACAAACTTAGAAGATATACTCAGAAAAAAAGCCATAAAACAGGTATTAATTTCGGGTGTGATGTCGCACTTATGTTGTGAATCCACAGCTCGTGAAGCATTTATGAGAAATTTCGAAGTGTTCTATATTATTGATGGAACTGCAACTTATACTGAATTATTACATAGAGGAACAATGTTTTCGTTAGCACATGGATTTGCCGAGTGTTTAACTGCTAAAGATGTTATGGGTTAGTAGAATGTCAAATAAAAACCAAAATCATTATTCTGTAATTATTGTTGGATGTGGGCCAGCTGGAATCGCGTGTGCAATACAATTGAAAAGATCAAATATAGATTTTAAAATAATTTGTAATAAATTTGGAGGAATTGCTAACAACGCGAATGAAATAGAGAATCTGTTGGGATTTCCAGACGGAATCTCTGGACAAAGTTTCGTATCCACTTTGAAACAACATTTTGAGAATTTATCAATTCAATATACAAAAGATAACATTCAAAATGTCAGAAAGGTGATTGAGAATGAGAATGATCTATTTCATATAAAATGTGAAAATGGAGAATATTACTCAAAATTTTTAATTATAGCAACAGGAACTGTTCCAAAAAAGCTTAATATACCTGGAGAATCAAAATTATGGGAAAAAAAACGCCTCAATTATGAGATGTATAATTTTATTTATCAAAAAACTATAAAATCTATTGCAATTGTTGGGTCTGGAGATGCTGCATATGATTATGCATTAAATTTAGTTAAGTTTCCAGTTAAAATTGAGATATTACAACGTTCTGAAGAGAGCAAATGTCTACCTTTGCTTCAAAAACGCGCGCACGATAATTCTAATATCAATATTATAAAAAAAATAAAACTCCATTCACTTATAGAAGAGAATAATAAAATTAAGCTGAAAGCGATTAGAGAATCTAAAGAAGAAACCCGATATTATGATTTCATTTTTGTTGCTGTTGGTAGATCTCCAAATTTAAATTTCATTTCTAGAGATTTGCATGAAAAATATCGAAATTCCATAAATTTACCCAATATATATTTTATTGGAGATATTAAGAATAAAAATTATCGACAAATCTCTATTGCCATGGGGGATGGTGTTAAATCTGCTATGAAAATCACTCGAGATCCATTTTTTCGAAAAAAAAATGAATGAAAAATATCAATGTATTGGAAAGAGTGCATCGAATCAAGAATAAAAAATGTAAAACTTATGAACTATTTATAACACATTTATTAATATGAAAATTTAACATTGAACCGGTGTTAAACTAAAATGAGAAAGATTAATTCTAAAGTTTTCATAACATTTCTATTATTTGTTTGTATGATAAATTCTGCAAGTGTTTTAACTGTTAATTCTTTGAATAATATGGAAACTTATATAAACTTGGATTCTATGCCCAAAGCGGCTGTTAATGCTAATATAAATGCATGGATAATAGTTGCGGGTGATAGGGAATCTGATCATTCATTGTATTATTGTATAGAAAATGGATGCGATGAGGTATATGATATCCTAAGAGGTTTGGGATATGCAGAAAGTAAGATTTATTATTTGGCAGAAGACTGGGACGGTTCTCTCCCTAGTAGAGCAACAGCTACATCAGAAAAAACAAATATTCAATATGCGATTGAAACATGGGCTGCTGATAAAGTGAGTTCTTCTCTTGGATTGGGAATTTTTCTTTTCGATCATGGCGGAACAAACAGGATGAGCCTTCCGGGGCCAAATTTAGGTGATTCTTCCCTGAATACATATCTTGATAATCTTGAAGCTGCAACAGGAATGACCCGGTCTGTAATAGTCTATGAAGCTTGTCGTGCTGGAAGCTTTATAAACCCTGTGAGTAAAGACAATCGAATTGTTGTTTGTGCTACGGATAGTGAACATAGTTCTTATCCAACTGCTGATCGAACAACAGCAGTTTTTACCGAGGCATTTTGGTCTTCAATTTCTGTAGGATATTCAATTGGAGAAGCATTTGAAAATGCAAGAGCAAATGTTGTTGCTGCTGGTTTATTTTCTTCCCAAAAACCCTGGATAGACGATAATCATGATGAGTTTGGGCATGAAACGAATATTCTTGGATATTTGCCCAATGGGGGAGATGGAAACGATGCTCTAAACTCGCATATTAATCCCCCGTTATTGCTTGCACCTTGGCTCACTATCGAAATGTGCCCTATACGGCAATATGTAACTCCCGATGTTAGAACCCTGCCAATATCGATTATGGTTAGAAATAATGACACAAATATAAAATATGTTCGGGCAATAATAACCCCTCCTGAGTGGACACCTCCCATTCCAATAATAGTTCCCGATGATCCATATGATCCAGAAATACTATACTTCCCTGAACAATTCTACGCAGATAGTTTTTTTGATATCTCTTTTACAATAAGTGCAGTGGAAGCGGGATCATATAATTACTCCGCTTTACTTAATCTTGATGGATTAAAAAATTATTTTGGTGAACCGGAGGGTGACTATAGGATAACATTCATGGCAAAAACCGAAAGTAATATTGTTGCACAAATGGTACCTTCTGTTATTACAATTAATGAGGATGGCGAGGCTCCACCAGACCAAACTCCACCAACAATAGCTATTACCAATCCAACGTCTCATCTTAATATTAGTAATACAATAAATATAACAGCCAGAGGAGATGATGATCAGGCTCTTGATAAGATCCAAATTCTTTTAGATGGGAAATTATTGGATGAGACTAATATGCCTTCATATTATCCATATCCTGAAGCAGTTTATAATTTGGATTCCAGCAAATATACAAATGGTATTCATAATATAACGGCAATTGCAATCGATGAATCAGGTAATCAGGAGCAAACTTCAGTTTTCGTTGAATTTTCAAATAGTTCAATATTGAATTTTAATTATATACCATATCTCATTGGAGCAGGTATTGGAGTAGCATTAGGTCTTGTGAGTTCAATGATTTTTAGAAGAAAAAAGAAATGAAAATTTTATATTTCTCTTCTCTAATCAATTGGGTTAGAGCATGTTTTTTTCTTTTCATTCAATAAATTGTAAATAATTTTTAAGTTAAAAATAAGCTTTTTATAACTTTTTTTACTTAATAGGTTTGGATTCATAAATTTATAAGGAATTCTGTTTAAAAATGGAAATATTAGGTAAATACGGGAAAGAAGAGTTAGCAATCCTTTATATTGCAAGATATGATGGGAAGATCATTGAATTTGTTGAGAGTGTGCAGCCTCCAGTTTCCCGAGAGCAAAAATGGGTTTTGATATTATCCACTTTGTACGGTTGCCCTTTAGGTTGTTTAATGTGCGATGCTGGTGAATATTACTTCGGAAAGGTCTCAAAAGAAGGTATGTTGGCACAAATAGATCATATGGTTTCCCAACGTTTTCCTGATAAAAAAATTCCCATGCAAAAATTTAAAATTCAATTTGCGCGCATGGGAGAGCCGACATTAAATGATAATGTACTTGAATTACTACGTGAACTCCCTATAATTTATGATGCTCCTGGATTAATGCCCTGTATGAGCACAGTTGCTCCTAATAGTTCAAAAAAATTCATGAACGATCTAATATCAATCAAGAACGACTGTTATCCAAAAGGCCAGTTTCAATTGCAGTTTTCTATACATTCAACTGATCCAGAATTTAGGCATAAATGGATCCCTGGAAAGATTTGGTCCTTTCAAGAAATCGCAGAATTTGGAGATAAATGGTATCAACTTGGAGATCGAAAAATCACATTAAATTTTGCTGTAGCGAGTGACTCAATCATTGAACCAAAAATCATTGCAAATTTCTTTGATCCTTCAAAATATTTTATCAAATTGACTCCACTTAATCCAACTTCAAATGTTTTAAAACATAAACTTGACTCCGGAATTACACAAGAAAATGTGAAAGATTTTGTTTTAAAGCGCGAGTTTGAAGAGTTAGGATATAAAACTATCATCAGCATAGGTAATTGGGAAGAAAATGAGATAGGTTCTAACTGTGGGCAATTTGCTACCCACTTTATTGAAGGAGATGTTAAAATCAAAAAAGATTATACTTGTGAAAACTATAATCTATTAGATTAACACCATTGAATGACAATTTTTACTTGATCAAAATTCATCAACTAGTGTCCTTTCTGTGCTATCTTTATATTTAAATTACACAAAAAGCCAGATAATTTTCTTTCCATAAAACCATAATACAACAGAAATCACCAAGAGTAAACAACATTCCAAGATTATCAGAAAAAGTGCATCATAGAAAAACTGAATGAATGATAAACATATAAATGAAATAATGCATATGTTCCAGATTTTAAGATATTTCTGAAGAGGGATAATCTCAGAAGGTTTAAAATCAAAATCCTCCATAAATCCGACCCATTTTTTAAATTGGGTGATTTCATACAAGGAAATTCCTGCAGATATACAATTTAGTGCGTATAAAGGGATTTGAGTTACTGAACCTATAAAGAATAACTGGAATACCCAGATTACAACTCGAGAAAGCTCACACACAAAGATATTACGTAAAAAAAGACTGCTTGTAGTTTTACTAACAATTTTCAATTGAACTAAATATCTGCTAAACATCCAAAGAACAATAAATCCAATGATACTGAGACCAAAAATCAAAATTAGCAAGATTATCCCCCAAAAAAAAAGGGATCCACTAGATAATAATTCTGCATCCGTCATATCGTCTAAATTAAGGGATTCGAGTTCAGGAGATACCAATACCAAAATAAGAAGTGTACCCAGACCAATTCCAAAGAATATAATGCGAAAAAATGCATATCTCTCAAATTTTTTTCCAAATAATTCAATTGCTGCTAAATCAGTTTTTTCCATTTATTTGTTCCCCTAAATTCTTTTATTCTTTTTTTTCATATAACGGGTCATTTTCTTGTAAAAATCGGCGTTGAACTTTTCCAATTATATTTTTTGGGATTTGATCGATTATTTCAAGATATTTTGGGGCTTTCCACATCGTGATATTTTCAAGACACCATGCATGTAATTCGTCTTCTGTTATAGTTCCTACATGTTCTGGTTTCAAAGATACCCACGCTTTAACAGCTTCTCCTGTTTTTTTATCAGGTAGTCCTGCAACGGCAACTTCCAATACTTTAGGGTGAGTTCCAATCAAAGTTTCTACTTCAGCTGGAAAAACTGAGTGTCCTGCCATTTTAATTAGTTGTTTCTTTCTATCTCTAATTTTGATACGACCATGTTCATCCATATATCCAATATCTCCGGTTAAAAGCCATTTTCGGCCATCCCATTCTCTAATGGTTGCTGCTGTTCGTTCAGGATTATTCAAATATCCCTTCATTATTTGCGGACCGCAAGCGCAAATTTCTCCTGTTCCTTCTTCTCCAAGTGTTGTAATAGGTCCAGCATCAAAATCATCTGCAGGGAAAATGTTCCAATCAGTCCCAGGGAATGGGACTCCAATATAACCTGGTTCACGATAACCATAAAGATTATTCCCACTAATTCCAGGACCTCCCTCTGTTAATCCATATAATTCGGTTAACTTTGCTCCGGTTTTCCTCTCAAATGGTTCACGAACATAATCATGTAACGGACCTGCGCTTGCAATACAAACTACAAATGGAAATTTACCATTTTTGCTATATTTTGCAATTGTGCTTTCGGGTAAAACAGCAATTCTTTGAAATAGTATTTCAGCACCTGGATATATCATTCCATTTGGATTTGGTAATGAGGTGATTTCTTTTAACATTTCTTCAGCTAGTGGAGGTTTAGCAAACAAAACCATCCAACCTCCTACTCTAATAGCTAAATTCATTACAGCAGTTAAAGCAAAACTGTGAAATAAGGGTAATATTCCGATCAATGCAGTTTGATGTCCTAAAACCATATCCAGATTTTCTGGATCTATCTGGCGAGTCCCGTACATTTCTGCTTGTGTCGCATTAGCCACCAGATTTTGATGCGTTTGAATAGATGCTTTCGGAATCCCCGTAGTCCCCCCCGTCATAATATATGTGGCCGCGTCCTCTGCTGGATCTATAGGTACTTCAGGTGGATTCGGAATAATATTTAAACATTCTAAAAATGAAATTGCGTTAGGGTGGTTAACTTTTCCGATCGGAATTTTTTTAAGTTTTTTTCCCAACCAAATTTTGATTTTTGACATTCCTGTTGCCAAATCTGTAATATTTGTATATATAATTTTATCAAAATTCCACTCCTCGATAATTTCTGGAATATTTTCTTCATAAAGCGAATCTAATGCAACAATGTATTTTGCGTTAATCATTCTAATTTGATGAAGAATTTCACCTGGTTTGTAGGTTGGATTGATTCCAGATGGAATTGCGCCAATTTTTATGGCTCCATAAAAAGATACGCAATATTGAATTGAATTCGGTAAATATATTGCAATTACATCACCTTTCCTAATCCCCATCTTATAAAGGGATGTTGCAAATTTGTCAACCATATCTTTAAATTCTGTGTAGGTAACCCATGTATCTAAAAACCAGATAACGTTATCATTAGGAAATTTCTTTACTGCATCTTCTAAAAGATCATTCAAAGTCCAAGAATAATCATAGTCTAATTGATGTGGGACACTATCACCAGGCCAAAATTTACCATAAAAAGGTCGATTTTCATCAACCGGAAATTTAATAGTCATGCTAGAAACTCAATTTTTTTATTTTAAAGTGTTATCACTTTTGAAAAACATAAATATAATATGAATTATATTAAAATATATGGCGTTAAATTCAAAATTTAAATCCTCTTTTGAAGATTTTGAAACCTATCTTTATAAAACACTTTCAAATGAAGAATTTGATAATTTAACGAACATTAAAAATCATAAAAATCTTAAAAATAGTGTTAAAATTACTGCTTTTCTCGAATTTATAAATTTTGAAACCAGAAATAAATTTATTAATTCCGATCAAGATGAAGAAATTCGATATATTAAAGAATTTTTTAAACTACCAATAGTATTAGTTGAAGCACCCTATGAATGGTTTGAAAAGATATCTGGCAATGAATTGATTATATTAATTCATGGAAATCATCAATTTTATTTGTGTTTGGACTCAGAAACTAGTAATTTTGAAGTTAAAAAAAATCATCATCCATTAAGTAAATTAACTGGTAAAGATGTTATTGTTGGATTAATTGATTCGGGAATTGATCAATCGCATCCTGATCTTTCAAATAAAGTTGTTAAAATTTATAATGTTTCTGGTGAGCCAAACGGTGATTTTAATGGTCATGGAACATTTTTAGCAAGTGTTATAGCTGGTATTTCCCCTGAAGCTGGTATAATAGATATTAAAGTATTTAATAAAGAAGGGAAAGCTACAGTAACGGAAATATTGGAAGCACTTGATTTAGTTTTAAGTGATATTAATGAAAAATCTCCAGATATTATCGTATTCGGGTGTGCAGATTGGTTATTTGATAAAAAAAATTTAATTGCTCGTTATTGTGAACTTCTAAATCAACATTATATTGCAGTAGTTACTCCAACGGGAAATTTTGGACCTGATCTTGGAAATATTTGTTCATTAGGGGGAAATCCCAATGTTTTAACTATAGGTGCTATTAATAAAGAGAACAAAGTACCTTTTTTTTCAGGGAGATATAAAGGAATTGATCTTGTTCTTCTTGGAAAAGATGTAACAAGTGCCATATCTTCTGAACATGTTATTGGAACACCGTTAAAACATGATTCGAAACACATAAAATTATCTGGTACATCGATATCTGCTGCAACCGCTGGAGGAATGTTGGCACTCTTAAAAGAATCAGACCCGAATTTAACTCCATTACAACTTTACAAGTTAATTAAAAGTACAGCAAAAAATCTTTCTCTTTCAGATTTATCTCAAGGTAAAGGAGAACCTCAAATAAATAAAATTACCCAAAAAAAACAGTTAAAGAAAATCTCAACATATTCCTTTTCTTCAATTATTAAAATTGCTTCCTTAATTAGTGGGAGCATATTCATATTATTAGTAATATTGTTTTATTTGATAGGTTAAAATCCAATGTTCCCATTATTTCATATCTTCTTTCCACTTTTTGTTCTAGAACTTATTATTTCATTTAAAAAAATTAAATTAGAAAAATTTCAGAGATTTTGGTTAATATTAGGGTCAATTTTACCTGATTTAATTGATAAACCCATTAGCTTAATCACTAAGACGATTAGCGGTCGTGGAATCGCTCATACTCCAATATTTTTAATTTCTTTATGCCTTCTTATATTATTTTTAACCAGAAACAAGTGGATTTCCATATCTTTAGGATTTGGAATGTGTTTCCACTTATTATTAGATATTCCGGCTGTCCCATGGTTTTGGCCTTTTTTTCCTTTAGAAAATTATGAGTTTGGTTTAGATTCATGGATTTATACGATATTACATGATCCATCTATTATCTCAACAGAAATCATTAGTCTGGTAGGGTTAATAGGGATTGTCATATATTATAAAATTCTTTTTAAAGGGAAATTAATTAATTGGCAAAATGTTAATATTTTTCTTTTTAGATCTCCCAAAATTATTAAAAATCTTAAGAGCTAAAATTAATTTAGATGAGGAATTACTAAATGATCGACTCAGATTCAGATCTTAATTTAAACTTAAAAAAAAATTTCAAATCAGTAAAAAGTCGAGAAATTCTATTAGATCAAAAATCAATACTATTGAACCTCGAGGATTTACTAAATAGCGATTATATTAAAGAAGATACAGCAAATAATATTTCAATTATAACAGTTAATTGGACAAGAATTCGAGATATTGGAATATTTATGCTTAAAAGACTCTACCGTCTGGATACTATTTGTGTTTCGGAAATCGGAACCGTTTTTGAACTAAATTACATTTTTAGTTTAAGACCTCATAATAAGAATTCTATTCTAATAATCCAAGCAGAAATTGAAAAATTTATTGAACCATTTTCTCTAAAAGATATTTTCATAAATGCTGAATTTTTGGAGAAAGACATTTATAATAGGATGGGAATTGTGTTTAGTAATATAAAATCTGAAACAATGGAAAATATTCAAATTTCAAAGATATTTTGCAGTCCAATGAAATTAAACATTCCGACAGTGTCTCAAAATGAAAGAAAATATGGTATTTTTAACAATATTCACGAGGATCACCAATATTTTAACTTTAATATTCATAATAACATTATTAAAAGTGTAGAATTAAGTTATGGATGGTTATACAATAAAATTCAACCTAAATTAGAAAATTCAAATTCATTTACAGGATTTGAAGAAACCATTTCTGCTATTGCTAAAAATCAATACATCCACCTTAATTTAGCATATTTACTAAATTTAGAATCAATTTTAGAAATCAATATATCTAATAAAGTTAAATACATTAGAACTCTTTTAGCAGAATTAGAGCGTTTGTCTTCCCATATTCTATGGTTTTCTAATTTAGCTGAGTTAATGGGAAAAAAAATATGGGTAAATAAACTTTATAAGATTTTTCTTGAACTATCTACTATATATAAGCAATATTTTCAACATCCACGTCTTTTTAAAACTTTATCTATAGGAAACTCTATAGATCTTTCAATTAAATCTGCAAGAGAATTATATTTGTATTTTCGAGAAAGATCTGATGAGATTTTCAGTTTAATTTATAAATTTGTATATCGCAATTCAACTGAAACTCGATTGAGTGACATTGGTGTTATATCTGCAGAAAATGCGATTAAAAATGGTTTAACTGGTCCAGCAATTCGTGGTAGTGGAGTTCCTTTAGATCTACGTTCATCAGAATCTTATCTAATATACACATCAGGCGAATTATCACAAGTTTGGAATATAAGTTCATTTAATAAAGGTGATGTTTTTGCTAGAACTCAAGTTAGATTATGGGAAATCCATGAATCATTTGAAATTTGTAAGCATATTTTAAAAGGGTTATCAACTTACGAGATAAAAGTATCTAAGGAAGATTTATTTGAAAAGATTCAATTAAAACCTAATAAATCCTTATATTCAGCAGTAGAATCTCCCAATGGGAAATTATCTATGATTCTGAGAACAGGAATAAAGGATAAATCTGATAAATTTCAAACTGTTAGAGTCATAAACAATTACAACTTCATTGGTTTGGAAAATATCATTTTAAATGATAATGAACCATATAACGCTTCTTTAATTATACATTCCTTCGATCTAAATTTTCATCTGATTGATTTATAGGGTGAAATTTGGTTTAAATTTAAAGGTTTAAATTTATATAGATATTTTAGAGGAGATCAAAGTGCGTTTCCAGTTGCACTCATTTCTAGGAGAAGTCCATTCATGGCTAAATTATTCCATAGTCCCCCAGCTTTATTGCCAAAAGGTAATAGAACGTATGTAGAGCTTGCTGGATCGAAGAGCTTCTTAGCAATGGATGAAGAGAAAGATTTTATAAATGTAAGGAATATCTTTGATGAGCTTTCTTTGGGGGAATATTGGCAGGATACAAAAATTTCATCCCAAATTGAAAAATTAACCATCAAACATGAAGATGCTGCTGCTCTTTATGATTCAAATATTTTAGTTGAAAGAATTATCTCAACGTTGGATGATATTATATCCAAAGGGCTTATTTTTCTAGGCATTGCGAGTTTCGAGGGAAATGCATTTGAAACAAGCGTTTTTGATGAAATGGATTTTGATGAAAAAGATCAAGAAAAATTACTGAATTTATATAATAAACGAAGGATTGAAGAAGTATTTCCCGATGTGAGGAAAGGATTAGCTAATTTAAATGAATATGTCGAATGTAACTGGTTTGGAACTGCTTCCAAATATTTTACTCTACCTGGGAAAAAAAATTTAAATGAAATTGCTGCAATACTTTATCCTTACAGTGGAAATGTTTCCGGAATTGTAGCAGTTGCTCAAGGTGCAGCAAATTTCATTATTTTAACTGATTCTTTTTTAAAATCAAACTCATTAGATACAGGAGAAATTAGAATTGATAAGGATAATTTAAATCAAATGTTCCATCTTATTAAGAAAGGTGTTTTAGCTGCTCCAATTTCATGGTTCAAAATAGATCTTGGTTTAAAATCTTTAGAAGTACTAACAGGATGGGACGAAATAAAAGATTTAGAAACAATTAAGAAAGCGCAAGAAAGATATTTAGAATATCATAAAAAATTAATAATACAAAAGAAGAAAACAATTGAAAACATTTTAGATGAAGATTTAGGTAGAACAATAGATATAAGTTGCATGACAGAGGAAGAGATTGAGAGAGACTCAAGTGAATGCATGGCTACTTTAAATCGATTGAATGAAATGCAATTATCAAGCCAAGAAATTAGTCTTTTATATAATCCTCCAAAAGTATTATTTTCATATGGAAATTTAAAAAGAGCTGCTATATTTGGATCGATGTCTTTACTTTCTATTGATATTGGTTCAAATATTTCTTGTATTGCCGATTTAAGGATGAATTTATCTTGGGGAGAATATGTATATGATGATTTTTATAAAAAAATTGACGATGACTCATTTTTTAATTTAGAACGTGATAAAGATTTCATTGAATTTGAAAATCCTTTACAATTACGTGATATTTATAGTAAATCTTTCCAAGACATCATACAAGGAGGAGAAATTTTCTTAGGTTTATTAGAATTGGAATCTAATGCATTTGAATTCAGCCTTTTTCAAGAATTAGATATACTTGAACAAGATTTACAAACTCTTCAACAATTTTACCAAGATAAGACTGAAGTAAAACTTCCATCATTAAAAGATGGTCATGTCCAGATTCGATGGTTTGGTGATGGAAAAGAATACTTTACTTTTATAAATCATGATTGTATTGGGATATATGATTTGGCAGATATTATATGCTCGGACACTGCTTATAATAATAAATATGCAACAGGAATCGTATGTTTTGATTCAAATTCAACATATTTTTTTATTTTGAATAATAATTTCAAAGGAAATTCAAATAAAATAGATGAAGAAACTTTGGAAATAATGTATCAGAAATTATTAAAAACTGATATGGCTCCATTATGTTGGTTTAAAATAACTTTGGGGATGGAAAGCTTGAAGAAACATGCGTTTTGGAAACAAGCATCTCAATTTTCTACTTTAGGTATAATCTTTCAAAATTATAAGAAATATCTAAAGGGTTTAACAATTATTAAAGAGAAAGAAAAGAAATATCGAATTTATTAAATTTTTTCAATTAAATGGGACGAAACGTGAAAAATATGACAAAATTTTACTATCCAAGCCCTTTGATATTCTCTGAATCAGATCCATCAGAATTGCTTAAATATCCACATTCAATTGGAATGATTGCACTGAATCGTGATAAAGAACTTGTTATGGTTAGAGAAATTTATTTTCCTTCCATTTGGAATTCGTTCTATTCTCAAATTAAATCAACTGATATTGACAAAATCAATATTAATAAAAAGGGTAATGAAGATCCGTCAAATATTTCAATGATAGGGGATGAAATTGAAAAAGGTTTAAGATATATTGTTTCAAGAGGTTACATCTTTTTGGGGCTTCTTTATTTTAATTCAGAAGTGCTAGATCCGCAGATATGTGAGGAACATATCTGGTTTAGAAAGAGGGATAAAGATTTTAAAAATATGCTATCAAAATATCAAATTAGAGGGATTTCTCCAAAATTAAAAGAAAATTATGTTGAATCAGGTTTTATTGGTCGTGGTGAAGATTTTTTTAAATTTAAAGATCGAAATTTCCAGCAAATTTCTCAATCTACAACAATTTTTCGAGGTTCAATGAATGGAATAGTAGGAATTTATCAAGATCATCTCCAATTCACCATTCTTTCACAGAATATTACTCAAGGGAAGAAAATTCCCGAGCTTATACTCGATAAAATTGGTAAACAGACCCTAGAGAGACTTGTTAAAACAAAAAAATTCTATCCTGCGTTAGGATTTCGATTCGATTATGGAATTGACTCTTTTAAACAACTCCCCCAAAATATATGGAGTTCTATTGAATTAATACCTCGATACTCAAAATGCATAAAGAAATTCTTATCTTATTTAAAATCTCAAATTCAAAATAGAAAATCCCCCTTTCCATTAATAGATCTTGACTCCCCATTCGATATTGATAAGTTAGGTGAAGTAATAGAAGAAAAAGCAACTTTATCAGTTGAGGATCTCCTAAAAGGTCCAAAACCCGTGAAATCTCCAGAAAAGATAATTCTACAAGAACCTATTGTCCAAAAACCATCAATACATTTAAATAAAGTTGAAGTTCCTTCTCAAATTACTAAAGAACAATCTGAAATTGAAATAAAACCTGAAATCAACATAATAAAACCAGCCCCGCCTAAAGTTCCTTTAAAACCAATTGAAGAAGTGTCTAAAGAAGACATTTCTACCTCAGAAGAATATGAAGATGTTTTTAATAAACCCTCAGCTAAAATCTTTGAAATAAAAGATGAAATGGTAATTGATGGTGAAATATCCGAAGATGTCTTGCGAAATGCAACAAGTCTTTTAGAAGATGATTTTGGAACACCAATTAATACTTCACTTATGGACGAAGATAATGTTATCAAAGATCTACAGAATTCACTTATTGCTTTGTCTGAACTTGATAAATTGGCTCAGAAAGACGAAGCAATCAGTCGGATATTCTATCCTCCGCGAGCACTTTTCTCATATTCTAGTAAGGAGGGGATGGAAATTGGGGGATGTACTGTATTAGTTAGCATGGGGGTTGGAAGAGAAATAAGTATGTTGACCGAATTTGCAAAGGATCAGACTTGGGCCGTGTTTGATAATGAAATAGAAATAGGAAATCCCCAAATCAAATTCATCATTCCTAAAGAAGGAACATTTATTGACGAACCTGAAGACCTTGAACGTATTATTCACAATGGATTTATTAATATTAAAAGAAATGGACATGTGTTTCTAGGAATTTGCGAAATAAATGGCAATGGATTTGAAACAAACAGTTTTGAAACTGAATTGGAAATGAAAAATGAAGATTTGATTAAACTAAATGAAATTTATTTGAATAGAATTAAAACTATAAAATATCCTAAATTAGATGAAGAGAAATGGATTGAGATACACTATATAGGTCGAACAGAAACCATCGAATTTCTTACTAATCCTTCTGTAGGAATTTTAGATATTGCTTATGATAGTATCAACGATATGAGATATTCAAAAGGTAATCTTAGCGGAATTATATGTGTTGATGAAGAAGCCGTATATTTCTTTATTTTATCTGATAATTTCAATAATTTATCAACAGAAAATCCCAGTTATTCAATGGATTATGATAATCTTTTAAAAATGTACGAATTAATTGAAACAAGTAAATTAACACCTGTCTCCTGGTGTCAGTTTTCATTTGGATTTAAAGCTTTTAAAAATGTGCCACTTTGGTTTGACGTTAAAGATGGTTCAATTATGGAAATCGTTAAAGAAAATTATAATAAGTATATACAAGGTTTCCTAAATACAAAAAAAAGAGAAGATGATTTAAGAGTTAAGATTGAATCAGATTTTTCTGAAAAGAATAAAGTTGAATAAAAAATCATTTTTTTCCTGTGGATCCAAATCCACCCAATCCTCTATCAGAATCAGATAATTCTTCAACCGTTTCCAATTCATAATCATCTAATTTTCGGATAATAAATTGACAGATTTTATCTCCCCTATTTAATGTAATTGCTTTATTCGAGAGATTTACAACTATTGCACCCCATTCATTTCTATAACCCGCATCTATTGTTCCTGGACTATTTACAATCGAAATTCCTTCCCATAAAGCAAGACCACTCCGGGGGACTACAGCTGCATAATAGCCTTGAGGGATTTCCGATGCAAAACCCAATGGACATAAAATACGATCTAAGGGCTTAAGGGAAAACGTATTCGAACCAATTTCTTCTAACTTCCTATCATTATTTCCAACAATTTCTTTCTTACCACCAATAATTATCTTTTTAAATCCATTAATGAAGCAATCTACTCCTGCGTCTCCATTTTTGGGAAATTTAGGTAAGATTGAATCTTTTTTCCATTTTTTAATTCGTACCTTTAAGATCATAACCAAAAAAAATCCACAATTTTTATAATTTTTCCTAATAATGGTAGAATATATAATAAAAAATTGAAAGGAAATATGATAATGTCAGAAATAAAAATTGTGCGATTTGATCCTAGAAAGGATAAAGAAGCCCTTGAGGCGCTAGTCAAAGATTTTGAATATAGAAGCATATATCCAATAGATATCCAAAAATTTTCAAATGAGATCGAAAATAGGGTTAAAGATTTAAAACTACGGAACTCGATGATCTTAGCAAAAATGGAAGACAAGGTAGTTGGGGCAGGGTTCTTTACAATAATGAATGATTTTTTAGGTAACATTCATACTATCATTCATGATGTAGTAGTTAGAAAAGAAAATTCATTCAAAATGGGAATAGAAGAGTTAATTTTTCGAGAGCTATTTTCATATCTAAAGAAGACCATGAAAATTGATAAAATTGGGATTTTTATCCGTCGGAATGATTCTAATATCCAAAGTTTATTAATGAAACTAAAAATTAAAAAATCTGAATTAGATTATTACGAGGGTGAAATTTAAAAAGCTTCAATTTTCACCTTGTTATGTTTTTCATATCTTTTTCTAATAATAACTCCTGAAAAATAACTGTAGAATTTAAAACTAATTAATAGAATAATCACCGTAGCTATGAAACCAATACTAAAAAAGAGAGCTATTATGCCTACAATTATAGTTAATATAAAAAGGAAATTCGCTATTTTCGAAAATTCATTAAGAAATCGCCTTTTTAAATTTTTTTTAACTTGATCCTCCTCTTCTTTTCTTGAGATATATAACAAAGGGATAACTATAAAAAACGATATCCATATCTGTTGCGTAAGTATCGTTATATATAGTGTGCATATAGAGACAACTATGAGAATTATCCCATACAAATTGCCTTTATCAATTTCTGGTGAAAAAATTTTTTCTGTTTCATCCTTCAAAGTAACATCTTCCATTTCTATTAAAAAAAGAAATTCAATATTAAATAAATTATTTGATTTTACTAAGTTTTACAATAAATTTATGTAAAAATTCTAAAAGAGAATCGATATTCTCTTGGTTTGTCCATCTCCCTAAACTAAACCTCATTGAACTTTCGGCTTCAGTGTTTGATCTCCCAATTCCAAGTAAAACGCGCGATGGTTTGGTTTCTTCTGCATGACATGCTGCACCAACTGAAGCTGCAATACCCACATTATCTAATTCAATCATCAAATCATAAGCAAAGACACCATCAAAACAAATATTAACATTATTAGGTAGTCGATTTTTCCACGGACCGTTAAGTTTAGTATTTGGAATTTCATCTAAAATATGATCAATCAAGTAGTCTCGGAGTTTTGTAAGCCTCTTGTTTTCATTTAGGAAATCATTCTTCGCAATTTCAATTGCTTTTGCCATTCCTACTATCCCGGGTACGTTTTCTGTTGCTGGTCTTAAGTTAAACTCTTGAGATCCCCCATACATAAGGGGACGTAAATAATGGGATGCAGTGGATTCATTTTTATGCGCGTCCGGATCATTCCGTACATATAAAAACCCAACTCCTTTGGGTCCGTAAAATTTATGAGCACTAACACTCAAAAGATCGATGTTTTCCGATTTCACATTAATCGGGACTTTTGTAAATGCTTGAACTGCATCAGTATGAAACCATACATTGTGCTTATGAGCGATTTCTCCAATTTCTTCAATTGGGTTTATTGTTCCTATCTCATTATTTGCATATATAATAGAAATTAATGCAGTGTTAGGTTTGATTGCTTCTTCAACCGCCTGTGGATTCACAAACCCTTTATGATCAACAGGTAAACGAGTTACTTCAAACCCCTCTCTTTCCAAAAAATTAGCAGTTTCCCAAACAGCAGGATGTTCAATTGTGTCAATAACCAAATGAGGGCGCGTTTTTGGATTTAATTCCTTTTGTTTATATAGAACACCTTGCAATGCCATATTATTTGATTCGGATCCCCCACTTGTAAAGATAATTTCAATAGGTTTTGCACCAATAAATTCTGCAATTTTATTTCGAGAATTATCCAAGGCATTATGTGCATTCAACCCAAACTCGTGAACAGAACCGGCATTTCCAAAATCATTTAGAAAATATTGATTCATTATTTTTACAACTTCAGGATGTACTGGTGTTGTCGCATTATAATCTAAATAAATCGGTTTTCTGGCCATTTTTTCAATCAACTCTTAATCTTTATTATATTTTTCTACATTTCAGTTAAAACATCGATAGTTAGCAAACCTAATCCATGTTTTAGAACTCTTCTGATTGATTCGCATAAAAGCAATCTGACATTTCGTAATTTGGAATTTTCTTTAATAATTGGACAAGAATGATAAAATCCTGTAAATTCTTGAGCAAGTTCATATAAATAACGCGCTAATACATGAGGTTTCATTTGTTTTACTGAATTTAATATAATATCTGGGTAGGAATAAAGTAATTCTATTAAATTAAACTCATGTTCGTTTTCTAGTAAAGAAAGGTCTTCAATATACAATTTTTCAGTTATTTTATCATCGATAGGATTGTATGGAGTTTCAATGTTCTTTTCCAGCGCTTTCTTGAAAATTGAACAAATTCTAGCATATGAATATAAGATGTATGGTCCTGTTTCTCCTTCGAATTCTAAGCTTTTCTTTGGATCGAATATAAAGTCTCTTGAATAATCGTACTTAATAATAAAAAACCGCAAAGATGCTAATGCGATGACTGAAGCTCTTTTATCCATCTCATTTTTTGATAGATTTGAATATCTTTTTTTAACTTCGTTCAATGCTAACAATTTTAATTCTTCAACTATATCATCGGCATCTACAATGGTACCTTCTCTAGATTTCATTTTTCCGGTTGTTAGATTGATCATTCCATAACTATAATGAATATTTTCCGCTTTCATTCCTAATTTATTCAGTATTTCGAATAATATTCGCAGTTGCATATCTTGTTCATTTCCGATTACATAAATTGATTTATTATAATTGAAATCTTCCATCTTTTGATATGCTAGGTGAAGATCTTGAGTTATATATAAACTTGTTCCATTTTTTCGGATTAATACTTTCCGCTTGGGCAATTTTTTCTTGTTAAAATTAATTA
>JAUWOE010000028.1 GCA_030612265.1 Promethearchaeum sp. | reverse complement strand
ACCCCAGTTAGGAAAATAATTTGAATAATAACGCCCATACACAATTTTTGGACTTTTTTTGTTAGGATGTTCGTAATTTTTTGAAAATGAGAGTCTTGATACATTTGTTTTAATAATAATTTGACAAAATTCAAGAATTTTATCATTATCCTCATTGAAATTATTACCTTGAAGCGGGATATTTATAGATATTTCCTTAAATCTGCTTTTTGCAAGATCAGAATAAATTTGGGATAAATGATTTGAACTTAAAAATTTTGAAGATGAATTGAACCCAAATCGGAATCCTGGAAGAGAAGATGGTTGAAAATCACAACCTTGAGAATTTAATAATTGAAGAAATAGATCATTTCTTCTTAAAAGTTCGCTTTGATAATGTGATTCACATAAAACAAATTTTATATTTTCGGAAAGCGTTGAATTCTGTTTCTGAATTAATGAATATATGTAATCTAATACTTTAACTGCAAATTCGCGATTTATAGATTGATCTTTTATGAATAATCCGGATTTTAGGTAAATTAATTCATCTAAACCATAAAAAGAAATCGCACAAAAAAGTGTATAATCTGAATGATAATTCTGTGTATCCTTCCAATTTTGGAATATTACATCATTATTAAACAGAATTTGAGATAATTTTTCCCATCCGGGGAATTTTAGCAGAGTTTTAGATAGTAATTTAAATTTATTATCAAAGTAATCGAAAATTGAAAATATGGATTTTTCTAAATTAGAGAAAAACAGAGTTTCATCATTAGATGATTCTTTAAATATACTTAATAGATTAATAGATATTTTTTCAATGATAATTGAAGGTTTAATTTCATTTAATAAATTGAATTGAAGAGGAATTCCTAAATTTGTAAAAATATGCTCACCATTTTGAACGCCTCGCTTTAAATATTGATCAATATTAACTTGATGATTTAATAATAGTGTTAAGATCATCTGTTGTTGAAAATTAAGTTTAGAATAACTGGGACAATTCAGGAATTCTTTGATTTTGTTCTTAGGAAAATAGACATCTAAAACTGGTAATTGAGACCAATTTTTGATTGATTTTGATAAACTATTAGTGTAAAACTCTAATAAAGGATTTATGTCATTAAAATTAGCAATCAATGAAATTCCAAGTGTTATCGCCCAATTCCTTGTCAATTTTATAAAAATTTTAGAAAATAGGTGTTTTAAATTTATTTCTGTATAAAATTTTAGAAATTTTTCTAGAAATTCATCAAATCTGATAATATTTAGTCCTTGAGGGAAAAAGATTTGAATATTTGACAAAATTTGTTCAAAATAATGAATAAATTCAATGTATGGAAGTGAAAATAAATCATCTATGATTTTCTCATCAGTAAGATCTTCGTCTGGTGTTTTTTCCTCTTCCAGTGAAAATTTATAAAAATTACTCAATATTTCTATAAAATTTTGGCCGGAAATTACTAATTCAAGTGGCGATATTCCAAAATTCTTAAGATCAGTTAATAAAAATTGCCCAGAGAGTAAATTATCTGCAAATTTTTGATTGATTTTATTTAGGAGCGTATTTTGTTCTAAAATTGCATTTCCTAACTTTATTTCAAATATTGACGGATTCTCATATTCTTGTGAATTAATCATTTGTTTAATATCATAAGGGGGTAAACCCAGACGCGTTAATTTATGACGTGTATCTTCAAGATGTAATTCTATCAAAATAGCATTTACAAATTCACGAATCAATGGTGCGGTTAGATACGTAATATTAGCTTTTCTCAATCTTTTTTTGGCTTCATTAGCGACTTTTTTAGCGTCTCTATGGTTCAAATTACTTTCTTCAATTATCTTTTTTTCAATAATAGTTTCATCAAAAAGTTCCAGAGTATATTTAGAGGTACGAACTTTAATTTTAGAACTATCCGACAGCCCTTCTTCAAATTTGTATAATTGTTTAACTATAGAATAACCCAATGGCGTTATAAGATAACCCTTATCATCTTGAACAATATAATTTGCTTCTTTTAAAATATTAATATGATACGATAAAGTTTTCTTTTCATTCGATAATTTATGGATTGTTTTTTGAAGCTCGCGATATTCGACAGGTGATATCTGATCTTGAAGCCTTTTCAAAATTTCAATTCTCGGTCTAGAAGCGAGATTATTTAGATGATGTTCCAAAGTTTTATTTGAATCTTCAAAAGACATTATTTTTACCAATTTTTAAAATGGGGATTTGAGCAAAATTGAAGCAATTATTGCTTTTCTCATCATTAATCCGTAATAAGTTTGTTTAAAATATTTAGCACGGGGATCTGCGTCAATTTCAGGAGATATCTCGTTAACTCGCGGTAAAGGATGCAAAATAATTGCGTCTTTTTTAACGAGTTTTAATGTTTTTTTTGTCAAAATAAACGCATTCTTTACTTTATCATACTCTTCTAGGTCTCCGAATCTTTCTTTCTGAATTCTTGTCATGTAAATTACGTCTAATTTGGGCAAAGTCTCCTTAAATTCAGTTGTTTCAGTAAAGTTGGTTTTTTTTTGCGTTAATGCATCTTTTACACGGTGCTGCATTTTTAATTGCGTTGGACTAATGAAATATAAATTTACTTTAAAATTTGAAAGTAAATGGGCTAATGAATGAACTGTTCTACCATATTTTAAATCTCCAATCAGGCCGATATTTAGACCATCAACTGTCTTTTTTAGTTCGTTAATTGCTAGAACATCTAAAAGGCCTTGAGTAGGGTGCTCTTGAGAACCATTCCCAGCATTAATGATTGGGATATCTGAAAATTTTTGAGCTAATTTTGCAGCCCCTTCTTTATCATGACGAATTACAATAAGATCAGAGTAGTTAGCAACAGTTCGAATAGTATCAGCAAGAGTTTCTCCTTTTTTTACAGAAGATACTCCAGCAGATGAAAATCCAATTACGCTGCCCCCTAAATAATTCATTGCACTCTCGAAAGATAAACGAGTTCGCGTTGATGGTTCAAAAAATAACGCAGCCATTATTTTACCTTGCAATAACTTTGAATATTTTCCCTTATCCTTTTCTATCTTTAATGCTAAATCAATCAATCTCTCGATATCTTCTCTAGAATATTGCTTTGCGCTTATAATATCAGATTTGAAAAAATCCATTTTCAAATTCTATTATTGGGAGCAAGATTTTAAAATTTCTGTTTTAAAAACCCAGATTATATTAATCGATTAATGTCTCGTATTCTTAGTTCTTAAGAGTAAAGACAAAATCAAAAAATTAAAATCAAATAAAAAACTCAAGAATTCATTAAGAAATCAATTTTAAGTGAGCTTGAACACCATGAAAATGCCTAAAAATAAACGAATCCATTGTGCCAAATGTCAAAAACATACCCCACACAAAGTTAGTATATACAAAAAGGGGAAGGACAGAATAATGGCTCACGGGAAACGACGTTACAATCGCAAAAAAGCAGGTTATGGTTCTCAACCAAAACCAATTCAACACAATCAGTGTAAAGTCAATAAAAAAACCACTCCACTCTATAAATGTTCCGAATGTGGACATGTTCAAGTTGGAAAAGCCCAACGTCTTAAGAAATTTGAAATACTAAACAAATAATGAAATTTTAGGTGAATAAACGCGATGAAAAAAGAATGATAATTTAATTCCACAACCAAAAAGCCGATTTTTACGAATAAAATGCTTGAATTGCGGAGCCGAACAAATTGTGTTCGGATGCGCTACAGTTGAGGTGCGCTGCTTTGTTTGTGATAAACAACTAGTCCAATCCACAGGTGGAAAGGCCCGAATACTTACAAAAATTTCTGATGTTTTATCTTAATTCCATTAACGAAGGATATAGGCGATCTTAATGGTAAAATTTTGTCCAAACTGTGAAAAAGTCTTACGAAAGAAAAAAAACTCTGATACTTTTATTTTCTATTGCCCAAATCCAAGTTGTAATTATACTGAACCTTATACTAAGGAAAAACGCAATAAGAAATCTAGCGAGAGAATTGAGAAGAAAATTATTGATAATAAAACACGAGTTGTTGATGAAGAAATAAACAGCGTTCAGTTTCTACCTAAAATAAAAGAAGAATGCCCTGAATGCCATAATGCAGAAGCTTATTATGAACAATTTCAAACAAGATCGGCGGATGAACCTGCAACTACATTTTATACATGCACTGCCTGCAAACATAAATGGAGAGAATATTAATTCAATCTCTTAAACTATCCATCAGAATTAGCTCCTGATGATCCCTTGTTTTTTACGTTATTTTCTTCAATAATTCCATTGACTTTAAAAATAACTCAAAATTCATTTTTTCCATATCTTGAATTATATGTGCTGATATATATTGTGTTCCATCACCGCCAATAGATAATTCACCAAAAACGCGATAAAGATTGCCTTCCTTGATATTACAAAATTCAGCTGGAATTGAACGAACATGAATTTTTCCGTTTTTATCATCCAAATAGAATTCATCGCTTGCGTTAATAGAATCAGCGTAGCCAACAATTTGAACAGCGCTATCATCAAGTTGGATGTCAGAAATCAATCTTTTTAAATATGTTTCTTGTGTTTTAGATGATTCAAATTCATCTGAGAAATCATTTTCCATTGGTTATCTAATAAATTAGCTTCCCGTCAAATATAAAATTCGAGATTTATGATTAATAGTAAATTATTTAGCTGTTAATATATATACATAAAAAATCTTTAATTAAAATAAAAAATACATAATCAATATTACGAATAAAAATTAAAATCGATAAAGGAAACAAAAAATGACATTCACAGCGAAAATAAAAGATAGTAGAGTAGTAAAAGGGATATTTGAGGCCGTTAGTTCAATAATTACCGAAACATTCTTAGATATTGATCCAGATAAAGGAATTTCAATGGTCGCTATGGACCTCAGTCATATCTGTCTTGTATCGTTACTTATTGCTAAAGAGGATCTTGACGAATTTCAAGCTGACAAAAAACTCAAAATTGCGATTAATTTAGAAGATTTCGTTAAGATAGTTAAACGTGCTAATCCGCAGGATGAAATTATTTTAAAAGATGACCCCGCCGCTAAACGATTTATTATTGAAATGAAACCTGATTCTGCAAAGAAGGCACGAAGATTTACTATTTCAATGATTGATATAGATGAAGAAAAAATTGGTCCAGAATCTCTTGAACAATTAGAATTTTACAATCAAACCACTTTCAAACTTTCTTACTTAGATGAAGCGATAAAAGACGCAGAAATTTTCTCAGATGCTTTGGAAATTATTGCAGATAAAAACCTTAGCTTTTCAACTACGGGAAATATTGGAGATATGACTTATGAATTAGAAAAGGAAGAGTTAATCAGCGCCGATTTTACTCAAAGAAGTGAGGGCATCTTTGGATTAGAATTCTTAAAGAATATTTTAAAGGTTTCTGCTGTTTCAAATAACGTAGAAATGTCTATGGCTAGTGATTTACCAATAAAGATGGTGTTTGATATCTTAAATTCCAGTAGAATAGTCTATTATTTGGCACCGAGAACTGAAGATGAAGAAAGCGATGAAGACGACAGTCTTTATGAAGACTAATGGATCTTTTTTTTTTATATCTCAAAAAACCATCTATAGTTAAATGGGGAATTTTTATTCCCATAATTTGTTACATTCAATTTTTTTCCTGTAAATTTTATCAACACAAATTAGTTCTTATAAAATGATATAAGTAAAATCTGAAAAAAGTAGAATTAGATGAAGGCTTATATTTTATATCCATAAATTTTGTAAATATAATATCTGTTATTAGATTAGTCTAATATTTTTTTTCATGGTAAAAAATATTGATGGAAATATCGAGCTGATATTAAATGATTGTAAGTTTAATAATAACACTACGCGAAACAATAGAAATGGCCTTAATAGTTGGAATAATTTTCAGATACCTACGAAAATCGAATCAATTGGAATATAAGAAATATGTGTATTGGGGAATTATTGCAGGGCTGATAATGAGTATTTCAGGAGCTTTACTGATAAATAACTTATCCATATTATTTGAAGGTAGAATAGAACAAATATTTGAAGGAGTAATAATGATAACTGGCGCTATCCTTCTAACTACGATGATATTATGGATGTTAAATCAGAAAAATATTGCTGAAGAACTGGAAGAAAAGTTACAAAAACAGACTAATAAAACTCATAAATTTGGGGTATTTTCAGTTGTTTTTGTTTCAATTTTGCGCGAGGGTATTGAAACAGTATTATTTTTAGGAGCAGCAAGGTTTTCAGAAGAGAGTAATTCCTTACTAGGCGCGATCATAGGAATAATTGCTGCACTAATTTTGGGATATATTATTTATATAGGAACCTCAAAAATCAACTTGAAACTCTTTTTCACGTTTACAAGCTATTTTCTAATCATAATTGCAGCCGGATTATTAGCTTATGGTATCCACGAATTTCAAGAAGCAGGTATAATTCCAATAATAATTGAACATATATATGATATCAATTTTATTTTGGATGAAAAAGGAACTTTTGGCTCATTTTTGAAAGGATTATTTGGATATAATGGAAATCCTTCTTTAATAGAGACAATTGCTTATGGTGTTTATATGATTGTGATTTTCAATATTTGGAGATATTTGAAAATGCAAAAAATTAAATCACATAATTCAAAAAGTCAACAAATTGAACCACACCTAACCACAGAACAAATATCTTCCTAAATTTAGATTTTTTCTCTTTTATTTTATACATAACAACCATAAAAAAAAATTTTTCAAGCAAAAAGTCTAAAGAAAGCGTTTTTTTTTTGTTTAACCACCTTCGTTTTAGAAAATAATTAAATAAGGTAGGTTAGTAAATTTTTGAATAAATGTGAAAATTAATACATTAACAAATAAGCTCTAAATTATTTGGATATTTCATATAGTTAAAAAGTGGTATGAAAGTTGGAAATCGTTCAAAAATATAATCTTTCGAAACAAATATTCCTTCAATTTCCTTGGCTAAATGAGAGTAGCACGATACTCTTTGAGGATCTGGAAATTGCTGAAGAAAAATTGGGTTCAATTTCTTTAATTGATATAGTTCAAACTCTATTTAAGGAATACCCTGTGCTTTTGGATCGAATCAAACAATTTTTTAGAAATATCATCCAATCTAAAGAAGAATTTTCCACTCCTACGGGCGATATTATTCATTTAGCAATGTATCCAATTCTCCAGATAATAGTTTCTCTCTCAGGAAATCGGATTTTAGGTAATGCATTAACTAATACATATGCAAAACATTGTCAATTTGAATTAAGTAAATATAATGCTAAAAAAGATTTCCCAAATAAGATATTGCAGAATATTTTCTCTAATTTAGGTATATCTTGCACAGTTGACGAACATATTTATAAAAATGGAATAAAATATCCATTCCAAATGGATCTTCCTTCGTATTTAAAAGTATCAACTAAAATAAGAAATGAATCATGGAAATTAATAAACAGATTTTTTGAAGACGGAAAAATCTATCTTATTCGGCATGATGTAGTTCTATTACTTCGAGAATTTGTTCGGCAGAAAACTCTACCTGATTATAAACTGATAAATAAAGAATTATCAAGTCAAATGGAAAAGATACCTGAAATAATAGATTTATTGGATGAGATTTCAAAGATGATGGCATCTCATAAGAAAAGGTTTGAATCATCTATTTTTTCTGAAGGTGAAACCATCGGCTCCGAATTATTCCCTCCATGTATCAAAGCAATACTATATAGAGTAATGCATGGAGAAAATCTTTCACACAACGAGCGCTTGGGGGTTGCATTTTTTTATTTAAATACTAATCATTCAATTGAAGAAACAGTTGATATTTTTCGTACTTCCCCTGATTTTGATGAAAATATTGCAAGATATCAAACAGAATTCGCTGCAGGTTCTGGAGGAAAAGGAAAAAAATATAGTATGTATAATTGTGTAAAACTGAAATCATTTCACCTATGTAAAGATGATGATCCAAATTTTGGTGATAAATTATGTCGAGATGGAGCAAAAAAGCGTAGTGGAGAAATTGTACCTATCCAAAATCCTGCAAAAGATTTTATTTTTTGGAAAAAAGTCGAATTAAATCGACATCTTAGATCTCAAATTGTAGAACAATTAGAATCTTCAGATGAAACGGAAAAAATTAAAAAAAAGGAGGAAGATTCAAAATAACGGAACTTTATCTTAAGAAATTATTTCAAGCATATTATCGAGCGCATGCGAATAAATTTCCAGAAATCTCTACCTTCCAACAAAGAGAATTTGCTTTTTTATCTTGGGATCATAAAGGAATGGTTCGTCATATCCAATTTCCTTCAAACAAATACCTAATTCGTCATCTAATTACAACCGCTCCAAGACATTCATATCATAGTGCAACTTATTACGAGCGCCCTGGAGCAGAAACTATGGATCAAAAAGGATACATCGCATGTGATTTCGTAGTTGATATTGATGCCGATCATATTCCAACTAATTGTCGTCAAAATCATGATTATGCAATTTGTAAAGCATGTGGAGCAATTTTTCAAGGAGAAAAACCTTTAAAATGTTCAGGATGTGAAGGTGCCAAATTTGATAAGATATCTTGGATATGTGATGAATGCTTAAATGTTTCTAAGAAACAAGTATTTAATTTAATAGAAAACTTCCTTCTAAGGGATTTTTCCATACCTATAGAGGATATCCATCTCTATTTTTCAGGGCATCGAGGTTATCATGTGCATTTAAGAACTAAAACATTTTTAGATTTAGATCAAGATGCACGCCGTGAAATTTCAGATTATGTCACTGGAGAAGGATTTTCATTTAAAATATGGGATTATAGAAAGATCCAAAATAACATGATGGGCTTTTCAATTGATGATCCTGGTTGGGCAGGAAAAATTGCCAAAAATCTCTATAACATTTTAATACAAGGAGAGCCCAGAATAAGAGAAGTCTTTGAAAATCCAATTTATGGTAAAAATTTGAATCCTGCAGTATTAAACATATTAAATTCCAACCGGCAATATCTTATTAACCAGATTTCTAGTAAGAGAAAAATTTGGCAAGTTGCTGGAATAAGTGATAAATCTTGGATTAGAATATTCGAAATTTTACGAGATCGAATTAAAGCAGATATAGATGTCGTTGTTAGCATTGATTTACATCGATTAATAAGGTTAGAAGGCTCTCTGCATGGAAAAACGGGATTTAGGGTGATGAAATTAAAATATGAAGATCTGAAAGATTTTGATCCTTTAAAAGATGCTTTATCCTTCCCAGATAATCCAGAAAATACATTAGATATTGAGATTTCCGCACCAATATCTCCTAAAATTAGAATAGGAAGTAATAATTATGGCCCATATAACAAAGGTGAGAAATTAAAACTCCCACTCAATGTGGCATTATTTTTAATGTGCAAGGATGTTGCTCAATTAACACAATTAATTAACAACAACAAAATATTACTAAAATAAAAGGAAATATGGCGATTTCAATTGGATAAAACTCAAGAAGAAATTTATTTATTTTTATTTCGAGCATGGAAAATCGAAGCTACCAGTAATAAAATCGGGAAGATTAAAGATAAAGATATAATTTTGAAGGATATTCAGTTTTTAATTAATAAAATCAAAGAATCTATAGAAAAATGCGACAAAAAGGAAAATGTTATTAAACAAATACACGAAAAAACCCTTGAAAACATCCTTTATATGATTAAAGATTTCTTTGATATGCGTTCTGAAAAAATATTAAAATTAAGTCGCAAGTTACAAAAAATAGATGAGGAAATCCTATTTCCTGTTGAAATTGAATATTATAAACAACTTTATTCTGCCTTTAAAGGCGATTCGAAAACAAAGAAATTTCTATTTGCAAGTATTGAAAACAATCATAGTATTCCCAATAAGATTAAAGATGAAAAAGAGATATCAAATAATAATATCGACCAAATAAATTCAAACTCAACGTCAATTGTAGAAACAAATGAAATCTCAATCGACCAAGAAAGTAATATTTCTCCAAATAATCAAATACTCAAGAAAAACCAGGATGAAGAATATTATTTAATCCGATTTACTAAAAATATTCCTGCATTAGTTGGAAAAGATCTTAAGATTTACGGACCATTCCAAAAAGAAGATATTGCACGTTTACCAATTCAAAACGCTTCAATTTTAATTGAAGAAAACGCCGCAATCAAAATTAATATAGAATCTTGAATTTCTTCTTCATTTTTTCTTTGAAATAAGGAATTCTGTATTGTTGGTACTTATCTTCGAGAGAGAACCTTGGAGGAGCTATATTTTCTAAAGGTGTTCCACAATTTTTACATTTAATTTCTGCAATTGTATATTGTTTACATTTCGTACAACGCTTTAATCGGGATGGCATAGTATTATTCTTCCTCACTATTCTCTTATCATTTCAACAGTACCGTTACTACCAATTATAGATTCCATTTTATTCTTAATTTTAGTTAAATGATTTTCTGCTGAAGGATAATCTTTAGCTTCCAATTCACATCTATATACAGGAGCGCCAATATAGGAAAATTTTGTTAAAATACCCCTTGCTTTCCGTAGTTTATTTGAAGAACTTATGGCTTCTTTAATGAGATCAATACCATTACCCGTTGGAACCTGGATTTGAAACTCTACATTTATATTTACTTTAGATATTGTAACGTTTTCTAATATTAGTTGATATAACGCATTGAGTAAATCATCAGTTAAATCCAAATTGGGTATATTTTTTAGCACCTCAATACCATCTTCTTTTACATCTTCGAAAGCAGTGCGTAAATCCCCATACTCATCAATTATAGCCCACAGTGCTTTTTTATAAAGATCTTGTAGTGTTAAATTATTTTGTTCTGAAAAAAATTTTAAGAGCCCTTCTAATTTGATTGAATATCGCCAAGCACCCATGGTTTTAGTACGTTGGACTTTATTTACACGCCTTAAACTAAGATCTAAATAACCTCTTTCTTCATTTACTCGAAGGACTGATAGCACAACTCTTTGACCTACCGAAATGATAGAATTAATGTTTTTGACCCATCTGTTACTTAATTCCTTAATATGAATCATTCCGGACGCATTACTCTCATGTTTTAGTCCTCGGTAGTCTTCTAAGCTTACTCTGACATATACTCTATCTACATTTATCACTTTACAAATGACTAATTCGCCGGTAATGGGAAAAGGATTTCTGTTTAACATATTGGATCTCTTCAATTTTTTTGGGAGTTTGTTGAGTACGTAAATATCCATGGATATAATAGTGCAGTGGTTGATTAATCATGTATAGAAAATAGATTTCAATTTAACATTCTCGATTTAAAATAACTCTTGATGAATTTTTAGTTTTACGCTTTTTGAGTTTTAGAAAAATAATTTTATCCATATTTTTCTTATTTTTCTTATTTTTTTCTTCCTTTTGTAATCAAATATTGTACTTTTTATAAAAATATCCTCTTTCTTTTTAAATTATATTAATGAAAATGATCTTTATTTTTTGACATTTCGACAAAATTTATATTTTCATTAGTTTTATATTTCATTAGTTTTATCTCATTTAGGAAAAGTGATAAATTAATAGAGAAGCGATAAATTTATGGAAAAACTTGACAATAAACCACACATTGATTTAATTGATAGGAATATTTTAACAATTCTGAGAGAAGATGCCCGTACTTCATACCGTCAAATAGCTGATGATATAGGAAAAACAGAAGCAACAGTTCGCCGTAGAGTCAATAGATTAATTGATGAAAAAATAATAAAAAAATTTACAATTGTTTTAGATGAAAAGAAGATGGACAACCCAACAAAAGTAACAATTAAAATCCAACCAGAACTGATTAAAATAAAAGAAATTACCCAAGAATTAGTTAAAATTGATGAAATCACAGATATCTATCGATTAAGTGGTGATTGTGGATTACTTATTAAAGTCGAATTGCCTTCTTTAGAACATCTAGATCCGTTAACTGAGGATAAAATTTCACACATTCCGGGGGTAGTGATTAAAGAAACTTGTATTATTACCAAGGAAGTAAAAACAAAGTATTAAATTATTCTAATTTTTTTATAAAAATCCTAAAAATATGTTTAGTATAATGAAAAGAATAAATCCTAAGAAAAGAATAATTCCATCTTTCTTATTTATTTGTCTTTTATTAATAAGATAGGCAAAATATATTGCCAAAACTAAGAGCTGAACTGAATTATAGATTATTGCTAAAGTAAAAAAATTTTTATTATTATGAGAGCACTTATACCAAGCGTAAATCCCATATTCCAATTTATTTTTCCAATCATTCCTCCAATTCCTATACTGGTTTGATTTTTTTTTAATTGATTTAAGTAATAGGGAAAATAATTGGGTAATAGTTTGGATCAAGTTTGATTTTCATTCAACATCACAATTTTCCTATTTGTTTTATATTTTATATTTTATTATTTCATATTAAAATGAAATCCTTTCGCAAAGAATTATGGTTTAATGCTCCAAATAGAAGAGCATTCATTAATATTACGCCTCAAATTGTACAATGTCTTAAAGAAAGTGAAATCAAAGAAGGATTTGTTCTCGTAAACGCTATGCACATTACTGCTTCAGTTTTCATAAACGATGACGAATCAGGTTTACATCATGATTACGAGGTTTGGCTTGAAAAATTAGCACCTCACGAACCTGTTTCATTCTACCATCATAATGTTGGTGAAGATAATGCAGATGCTCATATGAAACGCCAGATTATGGGACGTGAAGTGGTGGTAGCTATTACAAATGGTAAATTAGATTTTGGGCCTTGGGAACAGATTTTTTATGGAGAATTTGACGGAAGAAGAAGGAAAAGAGTTTTGGTTAAAATTATTGGAGATTAACCGCAGCAACTATCCCCACAATCGCTATTTCCTTCTAATTTAGATTTATTTCTTCTTTTAACATCCCATAAACAACCACAACCTTTCACTTCCTTCAAAAATATCGCTTGAACCGGGCAATTTCTTGAACAAGCAGAACATTCTGTGCATAAATCAGATCGAATAATTTCATATTTATTTTTGGAATTTCTTTCAGGTAACCCAAACGGGCAAACTTCTTCACATATACCACATGAAATGCATAAATTTGCATTGATATATATCTTTGCATTAGTATCTATGTTTTCATTTATCAGATTTGTAAATTCCATATGCATCATTCCTTTTCTCAAGATTTAGATAAAAAAATAAAGACCAATAGATGATAAAATAATACTTAATATCATTAATGTTAGATGAATTTTATTGAAAATCGGATATTCAATTTCAATTTCCCTTGGACTTGTGCTAAATGTATAACCACTAAAGGACATTGTTGAAAAAAAAGCCAACCAGAAATAAAGAACTCCATTAAAAAGCATAAAAGATAATGAGCTATGTAGTAAATATGTTATACCACTCAAAATTATTACATTTAACACCCCAATTAATGCTCCCTTCACTATAAATTTCCTAGTAAATTTGAAAATCGGGAAAGATAAGCTTATTAATAAATTTGTAACCGCAATAGATAACCAAAATTCTCCTAAAAACCACATTTTATCAAACATTTGAAAGATAATCAAGCCTAAACATAGAATTAATGTTGGGATTAAGAACACTTTTCTATAAGAGAATGTTAAATGGGTAATTCCTGCTTGTATTCTGTGAGGTAGAGAAAATTCGATTTTTTTCATAAATTTTGGTTTTACTTTATACTTCTTTTCTAGATATTCAGGTACATCTTTTGCCCAAATCGGACCGTAATAAAGTTTAAGAGGGAATTTTGGTGCATCAATTATAAGTTTGGGTATCGCAACACCACCTGCAGATAATTGGGGGAGAATTGCTTTTCGATGCTCTGTTTTTTCTTCAATATCTGTTGCTTTAACTGCTTCAATTAATTGTTTATTACCAAAATTATCTCCTCGCGCACCACACCATACATTAATCCCATTACTATCGACACATAACACCCAAGCATCAATTTTTTGAATTTCTTTCATAAAACGAATATAAGTATAATCATAATTTACTGTGATTAATATTGGAGATTTTGAATTTGGGTTTCCAGATTGATAAATTCCAGGTTCTATAGGAACGGGATCCACTTGACCAGTTAATATGCATCGCAGTGAGCGAAATAATGCTCCTAATCCAGAATAAGATTTTTTAGGGGGAATATAATAACCAGGATCCAGATTTTTCTTTGTTTCTTCCTTAACTATTTCCAATACTCTAATTGAACCTTGCTTCCAACTTTCTTCATTAATTATTTTATAGCCAATTGGACCAAGATATTTTAAAAACCATTTGAGAGGAAGTGTTTTTCCACTTTTTTTTCCAGTTTTTTTCTTATAAAACCAGCGTTCTAAGAAAAATTTTACCTTTGAAATACCTGATGGCACAAATTCTGCAGCTAAATAAAGTCTTCCATCTGGTTTTAGTAATTTCCACGCCTCTCGTAAAAAAATCTGTTGTTCTAAGGGTCGAAGTTCTGAAAGCATGAACGTGCTAACAATCACATCGAGTTTTTCTTTTATTGTGAAATCATCGATTATTGAACCCTTAAGAAAGGATAGAGAATTTCTTATTTCAGATGAGATATTTTTATTTGCCACACGGATCATTTTAGGATTTTTGTCAATTCCAACAACAAAAGCTCCTTTCTGAGCCATCTTTCTTGATAATTGACCAGGACCACAACCAACATCCATTACTTTTTCTTGTGATTGTATTCTTTCCAAAATCCAATCTTGCACTTGTAAATTTATTCCTTTAGTGAGTTTAGTAAAATTCACATCATAAATAGTTGGATCCTCTTCCAACTTTCGCATATATACAACTGCCAATTTAATCTCCTTGAAATTACTGTTTTTTCACAATTATGGTTTTGATTGTTTTACCATTCTGGACCATGTTTAGAAAGTAAAATCCCAACAACTATTTAATTTTGATTGTTATAAAAATACTGCAATTTCCAGAAAGATTGGGTAATAGATCAATGAAGGTTCTTTATTAACTTCGGAAGAGTTCATCATTAGAACTAGGATTTATCCCATATTTCAAGATTTTTTCGACATTTTTTAAAAGAATTAATATTCATTCATTTTGAGATTCCATCTCTTGGTCATATTATCTATTAAAAAAATCTATCTTTTACGAAAATTACTATGGAGATATAACTCCTAAAAGTATTAAGCCCGTTCTCATATATAAATACCCTAATATGATTATTACAGCACCAAATACTCGTTGGAGCTTAGATCCAATTTTAATTAGTTTTAAGATGAGAACTTCATTTAACTTTCCTAAACTGACTCCCAAGATAAAATAAGGAAGGATAATTCCAAATGAATAAAAGAAAATATATAAAATTCCATAAAATATATTGGCTTCTATCACAATTGTTGTCAGAACAGGAATAAATATTGGAAGTACACAAGAAAAACCTGAAGTGCCCAAACTTAACCCGAGAATATAACTTTTAAAATAGGTCGGTATGGATTTCTTAAGATTGTCTTTTGAATTTTTCTGATCTTCTTTAGTGGGTGCTTCTACTTCGTTATTATTAATTTTTTGTTTAATTATCCCAAATAGCATTAAAAAACCAAAAATAACAATAATTGCACCTCCAATCACTTGAATCCACGTTTGGGCTAAAATAAACCCAGGAATAAACAATAAAGCAACCCCTATTAAAGTAAATATTGTACAAAAACCGATACTATATGCTAAAGTTAAGAAAAAGCCTCGTCGAAGGGAATTACTATCTGAAATAATATAGGAAGCAAATGAAGGGATGGCAATTAAATTACAAGGAGTGGTTGTAGAGAGAATTCCTCCCCAAAAAGACATTAATATTAAACTAAATCCCATTTTAATATCCCCTTTAGTAATTCAAAGATTCAAGAAAAATTTGATTAATTGTTTCCTCGGTTTGAGCACCTACATATCGATTGATTTCATTTCCATTCATATCACAGATTACTAAAGTTGGCATGGAAAATACAGAGAAGTAACTAGAAAGTTCCATATTAGTATCTTGACACACTTTCCATGTTATTCCATTCTCACTTTCCCATTGAATTAATTCTGCTACAGCTATTCCTTGAATATCTAAAGATATAACTTCCACTTTTTCGGTTGCTTTATATTCATCGTATGCATTGACGATAAAAGGAAGCTGCATTTTACAAGGTATGCAACTTGCTCCTGTGAAATATAAGATCAATAATTTTCCTTCAAATGAAGATAATTGATACTGTTCATCATGTATTGTTGTAACACTTTGTGTAAGCACGTAATCGTTCTCTGGTGTTGCTGAATCGTCTTTTGGTTCCTGTGAAGAATTATTGTCATTAATATTATCTACATTTAAGGCAATAATCACACCTGCTCCAATCAAAATACATGAAATTGTAAAAACTGCAAAAAGGTTTCGGTTTGATTTTGTTGATTTCACTTCGGAATTTCTGATATTTTGATTTTTCTGAATTGTTTTTTTTTCAATAATCTTTTTTTTTACTTGTTTTTGAAATTTACTCATTATTTTTATTTTCCTTTTAAAAGTCTATAACAGAATTTAACAAATTCTTATTTTTTACATGTTTTAACAATCAATGGCGGAATATTTACGCATATAATTTTCTTTCGGAATTTCCTTTTCATTTTCAATTTAAATATATTACTATATGGAAAATATTTGATGAAATCTTTAGAAATATAAACGGAAATACCTCTAAACTCAAATCTTTCACCAATAATATTAGTTTTAGGGGGATTTTCAATTAACTTCACTTTGACTTCTGCTGCAAAAACGCATCCTTCTTGAAAAGTCTTTACACTAATAAATATTGAATAAAAATTATTTACAACTATTGTTTTAAGAAATTTATCGATTATTGGATCAGTTTCGATTTCATAATTCAATTGGAAATAACTCCCTTTATTATAGATGTAGTTTTAGATATTGATTATTTAATATTTTGTTTTTATTTTCATAAAAATGTTTTGATCTATTTCAACTCTATTAAGTGATAATTGAATTGATTTGAATATTATTAAAACAAAAATAAAAAAATGGATACCAATATTGCAATAACAAGGCGCTATTAAGAGATTTTTTTCCAAAATCCCTTTTTCCTCAGATATTTTCCTAAATACACCAAGCCTAGCATTATTGGAACCTCCCAAAATAACCCCATAGTTGTTCCTAAAGCTGCAATTGAGCCCACACCATATATTGCAACTGCTGTTGCAATTGCTATTTCAAAATGGCTCGAAGATCCAATAATTACTGTAATAATCCCCTCTCTATAACGCATTTTAAATATCTTTGTAATTAATAAGTTAAACCCGACAACGATCACAAAACCGAGTAGAATAGGGATAGAAACCAATAATAATTGATCTGGATTCTGTAGAATAACGTTTCCATTTAATGAAAAGAGAACAATTAAAGTCGTTAGCAGAGCAACAATGGAAATCTTGCCAACTGCAGGGCGATATTTATCATTAAACCACTCCTCACCTTTTTTTGAAATCAACAATTTTTTACTTATTATTCCTAAAATCAATGGAACTCCAATGAAAATTAATACAGAAATAAACAATAATAATCGATCGATTTGAATATCTTGAATACCTGTCAATAATGAAACGATAGGAGCGTATAATATCAAAATTGTCACCGTATTGAGGCTTGTATTTACAACATTTTGCTCTTGATTTCCTTCAGCCATACTCCCCCACACTAGTACCATTGCAGTGCATGGAGAAGAACTTAATAATATTACAGCAACAACTAATTGCTCATATCCTTGTAAAAATATGCGAGCTAATACAGCCCCCACTATAGGTGCCACAATCCAATTTGAAAAGAGAGTTAGAATTATAGGTTTTGGATTTTTTTTTAATTTCTTTAATTCTGATGCTTTTAAATTTAACATCGCAGGATACATCATAAGAAACAAACAAATACCAATTGGGATTGAAATTCCTGATATTTGCCATGAATCTATAGTTTCTCCGATATTTGGAATAGATTTTGATAATAAAATTCCAACAACCATACACAAAAGAACCCACAAAGCTAGAAATTTCTCAAAAAAACTAATTTTTTTTGAGTTCTCAGTTTTTGATGTCTTCTCTACATTTTGAGTAGCATTATTTTCCAGTTCATATTTTTTATTTTCCATAAGATTTCTCGCCTAAATAAATTTATAATATATTTAAATGCGGTAATTTCGATTCATATAAAAAATTTTTGATTTGAATTCGAAAAATTTTATATGTTTTTAATAAGTAATTTTAATAATGACAGACGAAATTAGGAAAAAAAGAATTATCAATACATTATCTGGTTGCGTTAATTTTGGGGATCCTGTGAAATTTTATAACGATTTGATACAATTAAAAAGCGAATTTTATCAAGATGAAGAAAAATCTACATTATTTAAATATCTGGAAGCATTTGGAAATAAGGAAAGATTTTTGATTTTAGATATGCTTAAAGAAAAAGATAGATGTGTTTGCGAATTAGAGGCCATTCTTCAAAAAACTCAACCGGCAGTTTCGCATCATTTACGAATATTGGAAAAAAATAACTTAATTCAAGCCACTAAAGTTGGAAAGTTCAGCCATTACTCGCTTGTTAGATCTGAGTTTGATAAATTTCAGAATATGTGGAAAAATTGGACAGATCACATTACAAATTGGTTCGGCATATAATTAATAGATGCTTTATCGAAGATGAAGAAAATAAAAAATAAAAAAACAATCGGAGTTAGATTCCGCCTGATACTCTTACTCTTGGATATGAAAAGGAGAATATAAACAAACCTGAAGAATGTAAAATCATTTCTGCTCGCTATAAAACATGGGAAAGTCAAAAAACCGCGGATGGAGTGATCAGGGGCGTTTTGAAACGTAAATTCTATATTTTATTTGCCGATATGAAGACAACCTTTTTAATTAAACTATTGGCTCCAAAACTTTTGTTCAATATTATTGATGCCGATTTGAGAAGTACTCGGAAAATGATGAACGGAAATAAATGATTGCATAATAAATAATGTTGAACTTTTCTGTAATTTAAACGATGTTTTCATAAATTTTTTAAAAGATTTGTTAATAATTGACATTGTAGGCAAGAATTTTAACTGTGGAGGAAATGAATCACACTTAACTGTCTTGGTTTTTTAAGAAGAATTCTTGCTGAAAATGGTGATATAATGACAGATCTATTTAAAAAAGCTAGAAAATTTACGGACCCACAAACTTACAAACAAATGGGGCTATATCCTTATTTTGTTCCATTTAGTGCCACAATTGGGCCACGAACGATGATTCGAGGTAAAGAAACCATTATGTTAGGGAGCAATAACTACATGGGGTTGACTTCTCATCCAGAAATGTTAAAAGCTGCAAAAGATGCTATTGATAATTTTGGAACAGGGTGCACAGGCTCCCGATTGTTAAATGGCACCCTTGATTTACATAACGAACTGGAAGCTGGTCTATCAAAATTCTTGGGATATGAAGATACTATTGCATTTACGACGGGTTATCAAGTAAATGTCGGAATCGTAGAAGCCCTAACAACCAAAAAGGATTATGTAATCTCGGATGAATTAAATCATGCTTCGATTATCGATGGAATAAGATTATCCAAGGCAAATAGAGTTATCTATAAACATAACGATCCTCAAGATTTAGAACGAGTTCTTAGTGAACTTCCGAAAAATGCAGGAAAACTTCTGATAACCGAAGGAGTATTCAGTATTGAAGGGGATTTGAATCCTCTGAAAGAAATATGCAAAATTGCACATGATTATGATACAAAGGTTATGATTGATGATGCTCATGGTACAGGGGTACTTGGAGATCACGGTGAAGGAACTCCGAATCATTTCGGATTAGGGAAAGACGATGTTGATATTTTATCCGGAACTTTTTCCAAATCTTTTGCTTCTATCGGGGGATTTGCTGCCGCTTCAGAGGAAGTGATCAATTATATCAAACATACCGCGCGAAGTTTTCTTTTCAGTGCTTCCATGCCTCCTGCTTCATGTGCGTCGGTCATTAAAGCCACTGAATTAATTCAAAAGGGGGATCATATGAGAGATAATTTACGAAAATTATTGAAACGTTACCGTTCGGGGTTAGTATCTCTAGGTTTTAATACCGTTCCAAGTGAATCTGCGATTGTGCCAATTATTGTTGGTGAACTAGAAAAAAATTTTAGATTATGGCGAGGATTACTGGATAATGGTGTATATACAAATCCATATATGATGCCTGCGGTACCTGTTGGCCATGAATTATTGCGCACCAGTATAATTGCTACACACTCAGAAAAAGATGTAGATGATGCGTTGGAAATCTTTGCAAAAGTTGGTCGTGAATTAGAAATAATTCCATAATTCACTTGTTGACACCTTCTGATGGCTGATGACGGGTTAATCCCCGTAAAGACGTTCGATAGCGCAAAGTTTACTATCGGATAGTTAACTTTTTTCCTTATTCTCTGTCGTCTATGAATTTACTATCCCATAGTAAATTTTTGTCGGATTACCTGTCTTGGTGACAAAGATAATGTCACTTTATTGAAAATAATATAATAGAAATGGTATATTTATTACATTCAATTTGTGAAAAAAAATAAGAGAGAAAGAATGTATTATAGAGAATGAAGAAAATTATTATAAAGAAAACAATTGCTGTGATTATCCTTCTATTATTTTTTAATTTGATTTATATTATTAAAATAAATGAAATTTATTTGTATATTCCCCAAATAATTTCATTAATCCTAGCCAACTTGGTTATGGGTGTTGATATTTTAATTCGTCCTTCATCTTCAAAAAAAGATCAATTAAATGGGTTATTTCACTCCTTTTTTTTTTACTATTACCAATTATAGCTTTCCTTCCCTATTTTGAACTTCAGACGATTACATTCCTGTATATTACAGTTCCTTTATTCAAAATTTTTAGCGTGATCGGTGTTATTTTCATTATAATGGGAGGAATTCTGTTATTATCCAGTAGGATTCAAATAGAAAGATTTGGAAGCTTAAAAGTTGTCTTAGAAGATGATCATAAATTAATTACAGATGGATTATATCATTACATTAGAAATCCAATGTATTTGGGATTTTTGACCTTTTTCTTTGGATTTTTATTTTTATTTTCTTTTGGTGGTTTTATTTCAATACCCATTGTTTTAATTCCATTATTTCTAACCTTTCAACAACGTATTAGAATTGAAGAAAAATTACTTATATCTTTATTTGGTGATGAATATATACCCTATATTAAACGTACAAAGAGATTGATTCCTTTTATTTATTAAAATCTTCAATTATTCTGAATTATACAACGCCAGTTTGGAAGATTCCCCTTCAATCATTTTATGAGTAATTTTCAATAACCATTTCCATAAAGGAACAATAAATATTTTTTTACCTTCAAACACTTCTTCTCCTTCATTATCCCATGTTATAAGCAAAAGATTGTCATTTTCTAAAACTTTACTAGCTTGACTTAGTGCTTTGAATTCCCTTTCTTTCGTTTGGAAATTGTCAATATTGTAGGAAACTTGAATAAGCTGCTGGATTTTTTTCCCTTGGAGAATAACAAAATCAACTTCCTTTCCACCTACCAAGAAATATCGAATCTGTTCAATTTTGAATCTTCTGAGAAGTTCAACAAAAACGCAATTCTCTAGCAATCTTCCCTTGTCTTCTATTCCTGATATTTTTAGTATCCCATTATCAATAAAATATATTTTAGGTCTAGATCTTTCTTCTTCCTTATAAGAATTGGAATATTTATGAAGAAGATAAATGGTCATTGTATCTGTTAGATGCTTCAGATAAGAATACAAAGTATTTTTACTTACACTCAGCCCGGATGATTTAATAAAATTATAAAATTTTCTAACTGAAAATTGCTTTGAATTTACAAGTGCTTTCACTAATAGACTAAGAATTTTTTCATTTCGTATATGAAACCGTTCAATGACATCTTTTTGAATAGTAACATTAAGAATTTCATTCAAAATTTTTTCTTTAGCTTGTTCATACAACGATATTTCAGGATATCCGCCCCAATTTAGATATTTTTCAATATAATTTTTTATAAGTGCTTCTTTTTTCGTGGAATAATAAGATTCTAATTGTACCGAGTGAAAGCTCAAATATTCTCGAAAATTTAAAGGGAAAATTTCATAAGTTAAATTTCTGCCTCTCATTTGAGTAGCAATTTCTTTACTTAATAATTTTGAAGATGAACCTGAGAGATAAACATGAAATCCTTTATCAATTAAACTTCTTACAAATATTTCCCACCCAGAGAGGGATTGAATCTCATCTAAAAAGATCCATAATTCCCTTTGGAAATTTTTTGGGTAAATACTATAATAAACTGATAAAAAATCACCCATATCTTCTAATTTTACCCCCACAAGTTCGATAGATTCAAAGTTGATATATAGTAACTGATTAACTTCAATACCTTTTTTTAAAAGCTTTTCAATAATGAGGAACATTTTATATGTTTTTCCGCATCTCCTAGGACCTATTAAGGAAATTGAACGTTTTAGAGGAATTTTATCTGGTATATCTAAATCCCTTTGCTTTATATCTTTAGGTAATGGGGATTCTGCAAAATCCTTTATAATTTTTCCCCACAAAATTTTATTAAACATAGTAATATAGAGGGACAAAAATATTAAAAGTTTCCCTATATAATGAACTTCAGATCAAAATTTTGAAAAATAATATAAAAACATTAATCTTCAAAATAATCTAGTGTCAAAACCAATACATAATTGTAGTATTAACCAATAAATTCAAAACTTGGTCTTCATTTCATTATATATGTTCGACTCTCCTGAATATCCTACAAAAGCGATTAAAATTACTCAGAAATATCCGGAAGAATTGCAAGGTCTTTGCCCCTTATGCAAATGCCCTGTTGAATTTGAATACAATACAGCAGAGAAAAAGATCTATCAGCTTACTGGACCAATCATAGAACGCCGTCACTTAGTAACTTGTACAAACGATGATTGCAAACTTTATTCTGTACCTTTCAATCCAAGCCCTCGATTTGATTATTCACATAGAAGTTATGGAAAAGACGTCTTGGCCAAAATTGGTGATTATTATATCAGTGAAACCTATAACCCACGACAAATTCATGCTATCTTAAAGCGTGAATATGCCCTTCCCATTTCGGAAAGCACAGTCGCTCGCATGTGTAATGACATTCTTGTTCTCACTTCCTTTCATATAGATGAAAATACCGCTAAAATAATTAAAGAGCAAAATTTTCTCTTAATTGCTTTAGATGGTCAAGAACCCGATGGTGATCGCCCAGCTCTGTGGAATTTTACCGATTTAATCTCCGGACGGGTCTTAATAACAAAATACCTTGATCAAGTAGATCATTTGGTTTTACATAAATGTGTTGAAGAATTAAAAGACATCTACGAGAAACCGATTATTGGATTTGTCAGTGATAAACAAGGCGCAATTAGAAAGTGTTTTGAAGTTTTTTATCCGGATATTCCGCACCAATATTGCACATTTCATTTTTCGACTAACTTATGGAATCATCTCGAAAAATTTGCAAATAATATTCACCAAAAAATACAAAAAACCGTTAAAAGTTTATATATTCATACAGTTTCTACTAAAACACAAATATCCTTACCGGGAGAAGCAGATTCTGTTTCACTTAAAAAGTTATTAAAGCCCATTGATAAAGAAATGCTGGGTCTTTTACGGAAAAAAAATGAAAAATTCCAGCAACTTAAAGGAATAGAAGCATTTGAAAGAATGACAAATTATCTTGAGGGGTTCAAGGGGTTCATCAAGAAAATTCCAGTTGATGATCGAATCTCAAAGATCATGAAAAAAACAGCAATAAAACTCGAATTAGTGTTGGAGGAAACCAAAAAGGATTATAATTGTGCCACAGAAGGTTTTAAAATGTTTCAAGAAGTCCATAAACTGCTGTGGAAGGATGAATCAGACAGTGAAATTAAAATTAAACAGCTAAATAATGTTTTTAATAAAATGTGGATCAGGAGTCAAGAGATTCACTCCAATTTTTCTCGTACAGACTGCAAAAGCTTTTTACCTAAGTCAGATACGCCATATTGGATGATATTGGCAGAATGGACACGTCTATGGAGTAGTTATAAACCAGGGTTATTTAAATATTACACTTTTCCCATTGGTATTAAATCTAATGTTGAGATGGAGCAAAAATTTAGTACTGAAAACCGTCGATTTCGTTCTCAAAGTGGACGAGCTCATATTGGCCAAATGATCGAAACACGGGGAGAATTTGTTCTTCGACTCCAATATTCTTCACTTTCCGATTTAAATTTTGAAAAAATCATAGCAAATTCAGAAACACATTTAACCGCACTTCGTGCTCATCTTCAGGCACTGGTTACGGCGAGTTCTAAACGCTGGACATTTTCCGAGGGAAGTACAATGTGTTATATCCAACTTCTGCAAAGAATCTATGGTTTGCGGGTGACAGAAATGATGGAGTGACTACCATAGATTATTTTGATGAATTATGA
>JAUWOE010000305.1 GCA_030612265.1 Promethearchaeum sp. | reverse complement strand
TGTTGCCCGAGCACAATTTGGCTTGAGATCAACCCCAAGTGCACGTATACGGATTGAAGGAATACTCAACTGTCCAGTGATTGTCTCGGAAGGATTATTGAAATGTGAAAAGATACTTCTATAAATTAATATTCATTGCCTGAAAAATAGTAATTTTCAAAGTGAATAGAATGAAAAATTTAATAAAGACCAAAATATCTAAAGGATACCAAACAGTAGTTCCTGCGGAGATTCGATCCAAATTTAATAGTAAACCAGGAGACGAAGTAATTTGGTCAATTATAGGTAAAGATGTGTTTATAAGAATAAAAAAAAGGGCAAATATAGATCCTATCAAAGGATTAATTGGTCGATTTTCAACAAAAGAAAGTGATGATTCAACAAATTCTTTGGATGAAATAGTAAGTGAACCTTAATATGCAATTTTTTGTAGATTCTAGAGTTTGGATTGCGGCTTTTAACAAGAAAGATAAGCACCATACAGCTGCGAGTAAAATTATTCAACATTTACTTGATGAGCAAATTGATAAAGTATATATTTCTGATTATGTTTTTGAGGAGGTTACAACATATATAAAGAAGAAAATTAGCCCAGAAGCTTCAATTCTTGTTGTTGAAGCCATGTTAGATTCACAAAATATTGAAATTATCTTTATGAATGAAAAATCATTTAATGCTTCTTATCACATCTTTAAGATGTATGATCGTCTTAGTTTCACTGATGCTAGCATAGTTGTTATGATGAAAAACAGAAAAATTCAATATTTATATTCGTTTGATTCAGGTTTTGATAGTGTTAAAGAGATTCAACGTTTAAATACGTTATAAGAAATCTCACACTTCATTGATTTTCTTTGATGCAATTTTGGTAAAAATCCAGATCTGTGGCACCTTCGGTAGAAAAAATCAAAATATTGCTATTGTCATTTAAATTGAATTGATTTCTAAATCCTTTTCCATTATCATGCTCTGTGAGTTCTAAAAGTCCACCCAATCCAGAAGCTCCCGTTTCCCCAGAAATTATCCCTTCATTTGCATAAATTTTCATTCCTTTAATCGCAAAATCATTGCTAACTTCAATAAAACCATCTATACCAGCTAAAATCATTGGCCAAGATATGCTAGAAATAGTACCACAGTTCATTCCTGCCATAATGGAATTATAAGGACCATTAATTGTTATAATTTTTCCCGCTTTGACAGATTCCTTAGCACAAGCTACTCCAAAGGGTTCGATTCCTAAAATTGTTGGACTTTCAATATATTTTTCGTGTTTATAGAATTCTATAATGGCTGACGCTAGACTCCCCACTCCAATTTGAATTAAAATCAAATTTATTTTAGAATTAGAAATTTGTTTTTCAATTTCCCAACATAAAGTAGAATATCCTTCAATAATCCATCTGGGAATTTTTTCATAATTTTCATAGGCTGTATCTTGAATTACCCAATTAAGTTCAGATTCATATTTTGCAGCTTCTTGAACAGCTAAGTCATAATCTCCCTTAACTATAATAACTTGCGCACCTTCAGATGATATTGAATTTATTCTTGCTTCTTTAGATCCTTCAGGCATGAAGATTTTTGCATTCCAACCAAATGATTTGGCAATCCTTGCGACGGCGCGACCATGATTTCCATCTGTTGCGGATATTAAAGTAATTGGAGGCAACTTTTTAACTTTTTTCTTAAATTCTGTAAAATTTTCATTTTTTTTTAAATGAATGTTGAATATTTCTTCTATATTACGATATACTGCCCAAGATGCCCCAAGAATTTTAAAAGCGGGAAGTTCTAAACGATTTGATTCATCTTTTACCCAGATATTTCCAATTTTAAGATTATTTGCTAACCTCTTTAATGGAATTAAAGGTGTTATTTTGTATTCGGGGAGTTTTTGATGAAAAAATAGGGGTTTTTTAGGTGGTTTTTTTAAGTTCAATTTTCCTTTAGCTGCCTTATTTAGATAGAAATTCTTTATTATTCAGATCACCTAAAATTTATAAGTTTTTTTCCCATATTCTTCAAAATGAAGACTTTTAATCAGGTTGTATGATGGCAAATTTTTTTCGTAGACTTCACATCGTAGTTCTTTAAAACTGAATTTATTTCTAAAGTAATCCCATGATGCAATCCCTAAATATCGCGCAATTCCTTGACGTTGCCATCTTGGATCTGTCCCTAATCCCGCAATATAACCTATATCTCGATCATGATCTTCACGTTCTATATCGATTATAATAAATCCTACATCTTCACCTGACTTTGAAGCAATTAAAACTACAGTTGTTTTATTCTTTAAAATCTCCCGAAACTGGTCAATTGTTGCGGGACTCCATGGATCGGCACCTCTCATAAAAGAGCGATTATACAGTTTAACGAAAATTGGAAGATCATTTTCATCACATTTTCTAATTGAAATTCCACTTAAACGGTATTCTTCTAATTCTTTTAAAAACTCTGGAGAGATTTTTTCAATGTTTAATTTCATTTGAATGTAAATGTAATCTTTAGGTTCGTATTCTTTCTTTTGTGGTTTTTTGTATTCATCGGGGAAGAAGATTCTTCTTAATTTACCTTGAAATTCACTTTTTTCATTATCTAATGCTTCCTTTTTCATCTTAGTAGCGTTAGATTCTGGGCTTTTGGATGAATAATATTCTTCTCTATCACTATCACTTAGTAAATCCATAGAATCCCAATAATGTTCATCAACTTTTCCAGTAGTCTTTTTCTTCTTTTTTACCAAATTAAACACCTGATACAATTAAGGGTAAAAAATTTCCTATTTCCCCGAGCATACGCAATGTTGCATATTTGTCATAATATGTTGGTTCATTATTAATAAAAATTAATGTTGCTCCTGCTTTTTTTGCTATAACAGGAATCTGATTTGCAGGAAAAACAGCCAAATATGAACCCAAGATTAGCATTACATCACATTTTTCAGCCCAAGAAATCGCAGTTTTCATGATATCTTGAGCCAAAGGTTCGTGAAATAATACAATATTGGTTTTAATTCTCCCACCACAGTAAGGACAAACAGGAATTTCTTCACTTTTTTTCAAATTTTTATTAATGTACTTTCTGGATATCGTTTTTTTGCAATCCATGCAGTAGGCTTTCTGGCCATTTCCGTGTAATTCAATGATTGGAATTTTTGATCCAGCATTTTGCTGCAGATTATCTATATTTTGTGTAATGATGGCTTTCAATTTCCCTTTTTTTTCTAATTTTACTAAAGATTTATGCCCATTATTTGGTTTTGCGTTATGAAAAATTTTTCCCAGTTTTCGTTCCAATTCCCAATAATATTCCGGATTTTTTAAAAATACATTGTAATCAGCGTATTTCGCTGGATCAAATTGACTCCATAATCCCCCTGGTGAGCGAAAATCCGCAATCCCGCTTTCAGTACTAAGACCTGCTCCACAAAAAGCAACAATATTTTTGGAATTTTTAATGATATCTATAGCTAAGCTTGTCTGTGGATCAAAATAATGGGACATATATCTTCCAATTTAATATTATTGAAAATTTTTGCCATTTTTTTTTCCCCATTTAGTACGAGGTCTTAGATTATCATTTTTAATTTTCGATAGAACCCGATATAAATGAAATTCACTATAAATATTATTATTCAAACATTAAATTGATCGAAAAATATTGTTTTTGTTAAGTGCATTATTTAATTTATCATATACCTTTAGAAGATTTGACAATTCCCAAATCATCTCATATGTAAAGAATCACAGATTTT
>JAUWOE010000226.1 GCA_030612265.1 Promethearchaeum sp. | reverse complement strand
TTTTGCTCAAAACATAATCATAGCATCACAATAATATCACCACCTCAATCATATCAAACCCGCCTCCTCCCTCCCATCACTCAATCACAGGGAGTGGAGCATATTTATATGAGAAACGAGCTATCCTTAAAACCAGTTGTTAGTTATCAGATGTCCGTTATCAGCTGATCTAAAGATATATCTCTTCAATCCGCATATAAATGTGCTCCTTTCGAGTCTAGTTATGGGATATATTATATAAAGGCGGATTAGCGGGATAATCTGATGGTATTGGTGGAGTGGATGGTGGATTTGACTTACATTGATGAGATATATGCAGGAAAGTTCACTATCCGTTAGTGACGGATGATTTATCGCACGAAAATGGCAATTTTTCACTATGATTTAGTGACATCCACACAATATTTCTTAGAATTTTTATGATATCACTAAAATATAGTGAAAAAATAATCAAATGGCATTTAATCTCTGAAATTCAGCAAGATAACCCTACAAATCAGCCATTAGATTGAGTAATCATTATTCTTCTCTTTTTTCCTTTTTTTTATTTTATTTTATTGATAATTTAATCGTTCTACAACATTTTTAGACCAATTATACATTAAAATAAACAAAAAAAATTAAGTAATAACTCTTTTTATGGCTTTAATTGCTTCATTTATCGTATTAATTGTGGTTGCATACGAAAAACGCAAAAATCCCTCTCCATAAGGCCCAAAAGCAGGACCTGGAAGACAAGCAACTCCTGCTTCTTTGAGGAGAAGATCCCCTAATTCAATACTCGTTTTTCCAGTACCGGTAATACTTGGAAATGCATAAAATGCACCTTGTGGAACAGTACAGTGAAATCCAGGAATAGTATTTAATCCACTAACAATAACATCGCGTCTTTTCCTATAAAGATCCATATTGGTTTTAATAAAAGATTGATCTCCTTTTAGTGCTGCAATTCCGGCTTTTTGGATAAATGCTGGAACACATGAAAATGAAGTAACAATAAGTTCACACATTTTTTTAGCCACATTTGGCGGAGCAACAGCATAACCTAATCTCCATCCCGTCATTGCATACGCTTTCGCCATTCCATCAATTAGAATGGTTCGTTCTTGACATTTGTCTTGAACTGAAGCGGAATAGTGTGTTTCGTCGTATAACATTCTGGAATAAATTTCATCTGTAAATAAAAAGATATTTTTTTCTTCGGCGATTTCTGCTATTTTTTGAATTTCCTTTTTATTAGTCACCGCTCCCGTGGGATTCTGTGGAGAATTTATGATGATAATCTTAGTTTTATCCGTTATCCTATCCAGAATATCTCCAGGATCGAGTCTAAAATCGTTTTCCTCTTTAACTGGTAGCATTACATGTTTTGCATTTAAATAGTGCGCAGTTAACCCATAAGTTGGAAAGCTTGGGTTTGGATAGATAATTTCGTCACCGGGGTTAACAGTGGCAGCTAAAATATAGAAAATTGCAGTATTACCTCCGGGAAACACGACAATTTGATCTGGTGTCGGTCTAAATCCGCGCGTTTTTTCAATTTCATCTTGGATTGCTTCTTTAAAATCCGGAATTCCTGCAGTTTGAACGTATTTGGTATGACCATCCCGAATTGCTTGAATACCTGCTTCCGAAATGTGGTTTGGACATTGATAATCAGGTTGTCCAATTTCGAAATGTAAAATTTTTCGACCTTCACGCTCAAGTTTCTGGGCTTTCATCAGAACTGCAAAGGGTCCTACTTCATCTGGGGGTATTCTATTAATTGCATCTGCTGTTTCTTTCATTATTCACACTTTTTTTTTGATTTTTAATTAAAAATTTCATTAAAAAATAATTATTCATTGTCCAGAACTACTAATAAATGGACTCATAAAGCGGTTAATAATTTCTTCAAGAATTATATTTTTTGGACAACCGCTCTCAATAATATCTCGATAAAATTTGTTTAATTTAGCAGGAGTGATTAGTTTTCCTTCCTTTTTCTTCTTGTTTGATTTAAATCCTAGCAAATTAGATAAATATGAAGCGGAAATTATAGTCTGTATTTTATGCGCAATTTTCTCATTTGCAAATGAGTCTTGGTTTTTAACTATTCGACTCAGAAAATCTGTTATCTGCATTTGGTGGCTATCTCTCCCTTGCCCTGGGATTTTTATTTTTCGCTTTTTTCCGTCTTTGTTATGTATGATTAAAATATTTTGTTTTCTTTCATCTTCTCCGAGTTCACATGCTGCTTTAGAGCCTTGAACATAGATTTCTTTATATGTTTTAGCCCAAGACACTTCAATTCTGATTAAAATATCTTGTTTAGTGTCTTTATTAATCATCTTAATTTTAATTTCTGCTTCATCTTCAACCATAAACCGTTCTTTATAATATTCTTCCTTTTTCTCAAGATCTTTCATAATTCTTTCTGATTTAGAACTTGTCTCCATCCGTATTGATTGAACATAATCTATATCATAATCATGGCCAAGAATTCCAAATACAATCCCAAGAGCATGAGCTCCCATATCTGGTAATACTCCCCCTCCAGATATCGTTGGTTTTAAAAAATTTTCTTGCCAACCCCAAGAAGGCCCACCATGACCCAATTTAATATTAATTTCATCAATATCCCCAAGAACTTTACTATCAATTATTTTCTTTATCTCTCTAACAAATACTTTCCAAATGAAATTTTCATTAATCTGATAATGGCCTTTAGATTTTTCTTTTGTTTCACAAATCCATTGAGTTTCAAGTGAACAAAGAGCAGGAGGTTTTTCCGACATTACAGATTTATTTTGATTTAAAGCCCATATCGCATAAGGAGCATGTGCATAGTTTGGAGTGGAAATATCAATAATATCTACGTTTTTAATCAAATCTTGAAAGTTTTCATATACTTTTGATTCTTCCTCAAAAATTTGACATCTTTCTAAATGTAGTTCGTCGTTATCATCTTCATATTCTAATGCGACTTCTTTAACAAGTTCCATCTCTTCTGTCATTCTACCGAGCCACTCATTCGCTTTTTTTTTTATTCTATCATAAAATCCAGTTACAACAACATTTTCTTGATCGGGATAAGCATGGTTATGACTTTGGAAGATTCTCCCACATCCAACAATGCCCACTCTTAAGAACTTTTTTTTAGGTTTATTCATATATAATTTCCCCAACCATTTTCAATTAATTTTTTTATAACTAAATTCTAATTATACCTAACTATATCAATCTCAAATCTTCTAAAAACGTATAGTGTAAAAATCCTTTTTATTAGGCTGGTATAACGTTGTCAATGAAAAAAATTTTAAAATATCTCAGTAGTAAAAGCGAAAAAACTGCTGCTCAAAAGTTAATTAAGAAGCATAATTTACAAGATTTTAACTTTGAAATTGAAAATGGATATATAATAGGTTTATTCATGAAATTTAAGGATTTAACAACTATTCCAAAGGAAATCAGCGAATTTCAATATCTTGAGCATTTAGATCTTTCACGGAACAAAATAACAAAAATTGACCATATAAGACCCTTAGTTAAATTAAAAAAATTGAATTTTAGAGAAAATACAATTAAACAAATTCAAAACTTAGATACTTTAGTTGATTTAAGAGAATTAGATCTTTCAGATAATGAAATTTCGATAATTCAAGCACTTTATGATTTAAGGCGGTTGGAAATCCTTAATTTGAATAACAATCAAATAAACAAAATTGAAGGGTTGGATCGTTTAAAAGGTTTAGTTATACTCAAATTAAACAAGAATCCAATCGAAAAAATTGAAAATCTCGCAGAATTACGCCAATTAGAAACACTAATGCTAGCTAAAACTAAAATAAAAAGAATTGAAGGAATAAACAGGCTTAAAAACCTGAGAGAATTCAACGTTGCTTTAAATCAAATTAAAGTTATTGAAAACTTAAATGAAAATAAACTCTTGAAAAATTTAAATTTAGATGATAATAAAATAGAAGAATTGGAGAATTTGGAGGACCTTATAGTTTTAGAGAAGATTTCCTTAGCTAGAAATTCTTTAAATGCGGAATCTAAATCAATTATTTTAAAACCAGCAAGCCGAATCGTAAGATATTGCCAAGAAAAACGCAAGAAAAAATTAGAATTAGAAAAACAAAGAAGACTATCGAAAGATCGAAAAGAAATTGATAAAGAATTAGAATTTAATACCCAAGTTATGTCCAAAAAAGAAGTAAAAAAAGTGCGAAAAAAAGTCATACAAGAGAAACAACTAAAATTTGTTCAAAAAGATCCTCCTAAATTACCACAAGACAGAAAATTTGAGTATAAACTGAGATCTGATTTAAATATCACACCAGTTCCAAGCCCTCCCACTACAAACCAAAAAATAGAGAAAAAAAAAATTCCACTCAAAGCAGTTCCCATTCCAAATCCAAAAATTCAGTCTGTATTAAATAAAAATTTTGAAAAAGAAGAAGAATGGTTAAATTTTGCTAATGAACTTCTCAAACAAGAAGATTATAAAAATTCATTATTAGCATACCGAAATGTAATCCAATTGAATACTCATAATGTAAGCGCTTGGATCTCTTGTGGTGTTGCTTTTAACAATAAGGGAGATTACAGGAGATCAATTCGAGCTTTTAAACAAGCTTTAGCAATATCAGCTAAAAATCCTCAAATTTGGATGTATTTAGGTATAGGTTTTTTTAATACCGGTGATTACCAACAATCTGTTAGTGCACTTAATGAATGCATCGATTTAGAACCTAAAAACTCTCTTGCCTTACAATACTTGAGTAAAATTCCTAAGAAAGAACTTGATTTAATGAAAAAACAATCTGAACAACGGGAACAGCTCGCACATCATGCTCAACTTGTTGAAGATCAATTGTACGATCAATTATTAAAATACTCCAAAGCGTATAGCGAAATTGCATACTCAGAACTACTACCACTTGTGTATAATGAACCTTATATTACAGATCTCCCTAGTTTACAACATAAAATAAGAGATTTGGCAATTCAAAATCGAATAAACATCAAGATGTTTTTGGATCATTTAAAATTTGGATCTCAAGAAGAAAAATCGAAATCAGAAAAGAAACCAACTGTTGTTAATATAGAAGAAAGATTTGAAGTGAAAAAATTACTTGCTTTTACAAATTATTCACAACTATGGTTGGCAGAGGAGCGTGGCACAAAAAAACTATATGTTCTTAAACACATCATTTATAAAGGAGATATTACAAATCGCAAACTAATTGAGCATATGGCGCTCAGAGAAATCACCTTACTTTCAAAAATAGATTCCGATAATATAATCAAGCTGATAGATTCATTTCTGGGCGAATATCAAGGAAATTTTGGGTATATTTTACAAGAACCGTTTTACCAACATGGTACATTAGAGAGAAGAATTAAATCTCTTCAAGAAAATAAAAAATTGTTGAATCCACTAGCAATATTGACAATTTTTGTTGGATTATTGCAAGCCACTATTTCAGTTCATGAAGCTGGAATAGTCCACCGTGATATAAAACCCTCCAATATCATTATAAATACTTCCCAGCTTATCCCGCAACCTGAAGATATTATTTTAATTGACTTTGGTATCGCCACTGCACCTAAAGAAATAACAGGAACAGATTTCACAATTGTAGGAGGATGCGGAACAAATGGATTTTCCGCTCCTGAACAATTAACATCTCCCCACGTTGGTTATAATGCCGATATTTATGCAATCGGTGCAACTATTTTCTTTATGTTAACCTTTTCTAAATATGATGTAGAAAAGGGTTTGAAAATCCCAGACAAGATCAAACAACATTTTTCTAAAGTAGATTTTATTTTTACTTTATTAAAAAGAATGTTAGATGAAAACCCAAGCAAGAGATGCGATAATATTGAAGAGTTATATCAGATCACCAAGATTTTAGTGAATAGAATTAATAGCTTCAATATAAATTAAATTTCAGTATCTAAAATCTTTCTTTGATATACGAGACAAAGAATCCCGATTGAGGTACAAAGGTCTCTGGGAATCGTCAGATATCTGTTTTTTCTTTTTATCTTATTTTTCAAAAAGTTTTATAATTCTTTCCATTCACTTTAACTATAATTTTCTTATGATGTCAATTTTTTGAGTTTTTCCTTTAACAAATTTTGAAGTTCTAATAAATCCTCAACAATTGATTCTTTATCAATTAAAGTTTCCATTTTTTTAGAAAAATC
>JAUWOE010000060.1 GCA_030612265.1 Promethearchaeum sp. | reverse complement strand
ACTGATGTTGCATGAATTTTTATCAGTACTTGATTATCCTTGGGAGTGGGTTTGTCTACCTCCTTTAATTCAAGAACCTCCGGAGGTCCGTATTTTGTAGTTATAATCGTTTTTATAGTTATTCTTTATCATCTAAAAAATATAAATTTTTCCCCTTCCAGAAATTACTCTATTTCAGTCTCTTAATAATAAAGCGAAAATCTTCAGTGTCTCTATCTTCAATATAAATGAACATCAAGTACAAAAGATTAAATTGAAGCATTTAGGTTTACATGTGTACAAAAAATCTTTTAATACGATCTATTTCTATTATCATCTATCCCTAGAGGTTTAGGTATGAAAGTTGTTGTTTTAGGAGCAGGATATGTAGGAAATGTTATTGCAAGAGATCTAGCTGAAGATCCCTCTACTGAGGTTTCAATAGTTGATATTAACCAAGAAGTTTTAGATAAACTGACATATGATTATGATCTTCATGGAATATGTGCAGATTTATCCAATCCCAATATCATCAAAGATATTGTGAGGGATTTTGATTTAGTAATTGGAGCTCTTCCTTGTTATATAGGTTATAAGGTTCTTGAAGCAGTAATTGAGGCTGGAAAGAACATAGTAGATATCTCATTTTTCGAGGAAGATGCGTTAAGCTTAGATGAATTAGCAAAGGAGAAAGGAGTTACAGTTGTTGTTGACTGTGGAGTAGCTCCTGGTTCCAGTAACATCATACTTGGTTATATTGATTCAATCTTAGATAAAACAGAAAGTTTCCTATGTTACGTTGGGGGATTACCTGTAGAAAGGAACTGGCTTTTTGATTATAAATCACCTTATTTACCCATTGAAGTAATCGAGGACTACATCAATTTAACGAGATATATTAAGAATAGTGAGATCGTAGTTAAACCTGGATTATCTGAACCTGAATTATTAGATTTTCCAGAAGTAGGAACTCTAGTAGCCTTCAATACTGATGGTCTTAGATCTCTAATCAAGACAATGGATATTCCTTTCATGAAAGAAAAAACACTAAGATATCCTGGTCATATAGAACAGATGAGAATACTAAGAGAAGCAGGATTCTTCAATACAGAGGAAATTGATATAAAAGGAAAAATGATCAAACCAATTGAGTTAACATCTAGACTTCTATTTGATCAATGGATGTTTGAAGAAGGAGATGAAGATGTTACAGTTATGAAGATAATTATTGAAGGAAGGAAAGATGACAAGAAACTACGTTATACATATGATATGCTTGATAAGTACGATAGAGAGAAGCGTAGATTATCTATAGCAAGAACAACAGGATATACTTGTGCAGCTGTTGCTCAAATTGTTCTTGAAGGAAAATTCAAAGAAACAGGAATCTTTCCTCCGGAACTATTAGGAAAACATTCAGAAGTCTATCACCAAGTTATTGAATATTTAAGGAAGAGAAATGTAATATTTAAGGAAACTATCGAAGAACTGTAAGACTAAAATACTATTTAGTATTTTTCAATATACATAAAGTATTTTAGCAATTCCCACTCTTATGTTCTAATTTAGGAGTTTTTCTTTTACATATTCAAAGCATATTCGATTCGGATTTTCAAATTTACGTATTTTCTTTCGAAAATCTAGTGTAAAACGATCTGTAGTAGGACCCTTTTCAAGAATTTTAATAGAACAATCAACAATCTCTTTTATTTTCCGAAGATGTTGCATTGGAAAACCATTTTCAGATAAAAATATTTCCTGTGGTGCTGTTTCTCCCGGGAAAAATTCAATGCTTGGAACTCCTAAAAGTGCGGATTCTCTAACAATGGTTCCTCCTCCACTAATAACTAAAGCTGCATAAAAACATAAATCGACTATGTTTGGCAGATACCTTGTTATTACGATTTGATCATTATCGGAATATTGCTGAAGTTTTTCTCTTAGCCATTTTTCTTGCTCTTCTGTTCTTACTAATAGGAAATACTTATAATCTGAATGTTTTTTGAAAATCGGAGGAAAAATTTCTGCAAGTAATGTTTCATCAGGTTTTAATTTATGAATAAAATAACTGGCAAATGATGGTTCGCTACGCATCAAAACAAATTTACCTTTTTCTATTCCAAAATCCTCAAGAATTTTCGGATTAGGAGTATATTCTGACAACCAAGCTATTTCATCTATTCCATCATATCTAATTATTTTTTCCCGATCTGCATGCAATTTGATATAATCTTCAATTGGAATGCAATCAGCAGTAATTAATTTATCGATAGCTGGAAATAGTTGTTTTGAAACAAAAATACTCCTCGGTTCATCAGAAATCCCAATTGATGGTATTTGAAGTCCCATGGAAATTCTCGATCCTTCTACTGAACCAAAAGTTACAAAAAAATCTGGATTAAATTGAATCACATAAGGAAAAAGATCATTTAAACGCTCAATATAAGTCCTCAATTTTCCTTTTAATGTATTTCCACCATGTTTTCCTACTTTTATATAATCAAATCCTGTATCATCAAGAATTTGAAAAGTAGAATCAAAATCACGAGCTGTAATCATTAACTCTGCTCCAGCATCCTTAAACCATCTGATTAATGATTTAAACATGATTCCTACTTTAGGTTCTTCAGCATCTATCCATATTTTTTTTCCAGCTAGGCTCATCAAATTACTCCCATGTATTATGATTTTTTAAGAAATTTTGCAGGATTTCCGACCCAAATTTCTCCGTCTGGAACATCCTTAGTAACTACAGATCCTGCACCTACAACTGAATTCTCTCCTATCGTTAAACCTGCGAGAACTGTTGCGTTTGCTCCGATTCTACTATTTTTTTTAAATGTTGGGCCCCTCATTTCAATATCACTAGTTCTCATGAATTTATCATTCATTGTTGTGCATTCTGGACCAACAAAAACATTATCTTCGATAATAACATCACCAGTGATATGCGCCGCGGTTTGGATTTTGCATTTTTTTCCAATTTTTGTGTTGCATTCGACAGTTACATTTCTTCCAATGATGGTATCGTCTCCAATTTCGCACCCTTCGCGAATATTTGCACCATCTGCAACAAAAACTCTATCTCCTAAAACGGTTCCTGCATAAACCACAGCTTGAGCACAAATTATACATTTTTCTCCAAGAACAGTATCTGGCAATTTCTTTTCTTGGCCAAAGAAGTGAGAAGATGGGCTATAAGTAGGTTGTTTACTTAAAATCACATCTTGTTGAATTACACAATTCTTATACTTTGAATTTGATTCCATAGTATATATATGTAAAAAATTATTTCTAAAGTTTCTTGCCCAAATTAAATCTTTTTTTGATTTTTTTTGATAGATCTATTAAAATATAAAATTGTAATACCATACCAAATAATCAGCACAATAATTCCAAGAATTCCGCTATAAAGCCAGTTCAAAGGTTGCTTTACGATAAATATATCAAGAATATATACCAAAATTAAAGCTATAATCATCAAAATTGTCATGATGATCGTAATTCCGAAGATTCTTGGAAATTTTTTGACAATAATGAAATATAAAATACCACCTAATGCGAAAATTGAAAAGCTTAAAGCATAATTTGGTTCATCTATTGGTAAAACCCATTGAGTTGCGAATACTGCAAAAATCCCAGAGATCCCAGATAAAGCCATGATGTTATTAACCAAATTTTTTTCATTCAGTTTTCCACTAGCTAATATCAAGCGCGGTAAGGTTAAAGGTGCACCATGTTCAAGAGAAGCGTGGATAAAATCTTCTTCATCCATGGAAATATCTTTTATTTTTACAGTATGACTCTCTTTAAATCCGCGTACTGATGCAATAACATAAAAACTATTGAAAATTTGTGGGAGCATAACTAATATCATTGCAACTTCTAAAGATCCTAATATCCCAAGCATAGCAATTGCGGCTCCAGTTGTTAGGGTTCCAACATCTCCAGGAAAAACTTTGGCTGGGAATTTATTAAAAAGATAAAAAGCCAATCCTGCACCCAGTATTATTACTCCAAATATTACTCCTTCACCTGATTGTGTCAATATCGCAGCAATAATCAAAAAAAAGGTCGCAATACTGGTCGTTCCCGAACCTTCACCGTTGTAACCTTCGAGCATATTAACAGTATTTGTAAGAATTAATACAATAAACGGTAAAACTAAAGGATAGATTACATTGAGTCTTAATTGTCCTAAGATAGGCAATGTTGGACTTTTCACGCTAATCCACCCAATAAACGGGAGGTTAAAGATAAAAACAGGTAATCCAGTAATAATTAATAAAATAATTTTCTTTTTTGATGAAAATTGTTTTCGATCATCAATAAATCCAATAACTCCAGCAAAAATAATCGTTATTATGAAAACCAATACCTCCATCCATAATTCTGAATAGAAAATACCAATTAAAATTGATCCAATAATTAATGCAATTGTAATTCCGAGCCCACCCGACTCAGGCGTTGGAGTTCGGCTCTTTTTATGGATATCATATCCGATCCATCCTCTTTTTTTTATCCATTTTATCAGTGGAGGATACAATAAATATGTAAAGAAAAAAACAAATAATCCAATAGAAAATATAATAATTCCATCAATCCAAGTTAAACTAAGGTCAGAGAATGTAAACAATTTAAAAAATCACTTAAGATGAGATAGGTTGGTAAATAATTTGAATTTAATTCATACATTTTCTTAATCTCCAAAAACTTTACCATTTCGCTATATAATGTAAATTCTTAAATATATGTGCTGTCACGTAAATAATAGGGGGGATGCATTTTTGTCTAAATTACAAAAGAAAAACAACAAAACAAAATTTACTCAGAAAAATAGTCAATTTTCATCGAAATCATCAAATTTCTTTAATGATATTAAGAAAGCAATCGAAATTAAAGATGAAAAAATTTATCGGAAATTATCTAAAGAATTTTCGCAAATTTGGTTGAATAAAAACATTAAAAAATTAAATTTGTTTGAGGAAATCTAAAACAATTTTATTAAATTCTTCGGGTTTTTCCATTGGAACAGCATGATGAGAATTTTTTATAATTGTTATTTGCCCGTTAGGGATTTTTTTTACATATTCTTCTTTTATTTCAACTGGAGTATAGTCACCATCCGATGCGATAACGATAGTTGGACATTTAATTTTGTGAAGTTCTTCTTCAACTGACCAGTTTTTTAAAGAATGAAATGCAGATAAATACGCTTTTTTATCGTTTTCTGCCCAACGGGTTGCAACCATTTTTCTAAGTTCTTCTTGTTCTGGAAAAGGAAAAAGCCTCGGAGCAAGAAATTCACCCATTTTTTTCATTCCTAAAAGTTTTACTATTACATCTCTTAAAAAGAACTGCTTTTTTTCATCAAAAGTTTTTACAGAGAGTTTAGCCGACATGTTTACAGCAATTAAACTCTTTACAAGCTCTGGATAATATATTGCCATCTCAAATCCAATCGCTGTCCCCAATGAAAGGCCTAAAACATTGACAGATTTAATATTTAATGATTCAAGGAAGGAAGCACAATCATCAGCAAATCCTCGAATTGAATAAGGTCCTTTCGGTTTACTAGTTTTTCCATGGCCTCTTAAATCAATCGTTATCACTTTATACTGTTTTGAGAATTGGGGGATTTGATATTCCCAATCACGAGAACTTGAGCCTAACCCGTGAATTAATAATAATGGTTCTCCTTCTCCATGCATTTCATAGAACATTTCTATATTTAATACTTTGATTATTGGCATTTTTTTCTCTCCTACATTTTTCATAATTTTCTTATCATAAAATGTAATTCTGCAATTTTTCAACCAAAAAAAAAAAGAAATTAAAGCAAGTAGATATCAAATTCGAGAATAAATAAAGTCAATGATATCAATAACTTTTATTTCTGCGTCTTGTGATATTGCATCTGTAAGATTACGTTCACAGAAAGGGCAACTTGTTACTAAGAGTGATGATTGTGTTTCAATTGCTTCGGATATTCGATCTTTTGCAATATCAACTGCCATTTCTGGGAATTGCGATTTTAAACCTCCACCTGCTCCACAACACCATGCATTATTCCTGTTTCGTTTCATTTCAATTAAAGACACACCTGGAACTGCTTTGATGACATTCCGTGGTGGATCATAAATTTCCATATGTCGGCCTAAATGGCAAGGATCATGATAAGTCACTGAAATAGGTTCAGATGAATTAAATTGAATCTTTTGATTCTCAATCAATTCTTCTAGAAATTCAGTTATATTAATGATTTCAGGTAATTCTTTATCTGAATATTTAGGGTAATCTTTCTTTAATGTTCGATAACATCCAGCACATGCAGTTATAATTCGCTTAATTCCGAGATCTTGAAAATATTTTATATTTTGTTCCATTAAATGAGTTGCAGTCTCCATATCACCAATTCTCAATGCAATAGAACCACAACAATATTCATTCGGTAATTTACAAACTTTAATTCCGGATTTTTCTATTATTTTCCCAAGTTTTTGAAGTGTTTCTGAATACATCAAAGATTGAGTACAACCTGCAAAAAATCCGATTTCAGATGTTCCTTCAGCAACAAATCCACTTAAATTAGATATTGCTTCCTTTTTTTCAGAAAGTTCTCTTTCATATGGATTTAATCGAGATTGGTCATTCATGGATTTTAAAATGCGTGCATGTTGATCAAGAGGCGCGAAGCCTTCTTTAACTAAGTCTTGCCTTAATGCTTCCCAGACCTCAACATGATCTATCCAACGAGTAACAAATAAATTAATATTTGGGTTATGAGTTTGATGGCATGTGTCATGACATGCACCACATTCGGTACATTGATAAATAATTTCTGCTAATTCTTTTGATAACGGAAGCCTTCCATCAAGAATGCCTTTTGCGAGTCTCATCTTTCCCCGAGCAAAATATACTTCAAATGGTGATTCATGAACCTCTTTTATAGGACAAGATTTAAATTTTCCGATTGCAGAATGGATTGCATAACCACAATCCCCACAACCCATACAACTATAAACTGCATCCCAATATTCACTTAATTTGCTCATTTTTCTACCTCCAAAAGCTTAAATTTCCCACGACTTAAAATGTTCTTCGGATCAAGAATTCGTTTCATATTTGTTAATAACGAATAATACTCTGGAGTAAACGCCCCAATTTCAACGAATTCACGAGAACAAATATCTCCCATCATGTACCATTGAGCTCCCATTTTAGTTACTAGATCAATCATTGATTTCCATAGTGATAGGTTGATTTCTCGAATATCTTTATGAGGATAAGTAGTGAATCCACAAGTTACCTCGACACTATTCTCCCCCAATAACAATATTGGACCACTTCCCACTATAGGTCGAACTTTAGTTACTTCAAAAATTTTATCCATTTCTGGCGTATGTTCATATTCCCATTGTTCAATTGCTTCAAGTAATGATGGAAATTGTTGGATTGGAACAAAACATTCGGTCGTACAAGGTTCACTAGTAGGTGTTAATCCCCAAAGAGGATGATATAACTGCCAATGACCTTGTTCTTTATAGTGCCAACGTGCTATATTTCCATCAGAAATTTCTGGTCCAAGTATTTTTGCTTTGTTTTCTTCGAAAATTTGATCTAACTGTTTTACTTTTTCATTTAATTCTTCTTGGCTATATGCTTCGATTGTATAGAAAAATAATCCCCTTCTAATTTTATTTTCAATCCAAGGTAGTATGACTTTTTCACTTTTGAATACTGAAACAACAATATCTGGAATATACATAGCATCATAAACATCAATTCCACGCCGTCTTATTTCAATCATGATTTTGGCTGCTGAACGAGCTGTATTTCCTTTTAATTGAAATGTTTTACATTCTACAAATTTAGGTCGAGGGAACACTTGAAGTGAAACCTTAGTTTTAATTCCAAGAATTCCATTATCCCCACAAAACAACCCAGAAAGATCCGGACCATTTCCAAAACGACCAAATGGTATTTTTGAAAATCTATTTGCTTGGGATCCAGTGTTAATAATTTCTCCTGTAGGAAGAACAACTTCTAGTGAAATAAGTTGTTTTGTACATGCTCCATATTTAGCCCCTCCACCTCCACCAACACTATGATGTGAAATTCCTCCTCCAATCGATGCTGTCATTCCGCTACCTGGCCCCATACAACCAGTGTATAACCCAAAAGGGCTAAGATATTCGTCTAATTGTGCCCAACTAATCCCGGATTCTACAGTTACAATTAAATGATCTTCATCTAAATTAATTATCTTATCCATTTGTTTAAGGTCAAGGACAATACCACCATCTCCTATTGGTTTACTGCCCCCAAATTCACAACAACCACCCCCTCTGGGATAGACGGGGATATTTTTTTCATTTGCCAATTTTAAAATCTCAGAGATTTCTTGAGCAGATTTTGGTATTGCTACATAATCTGGAATACCTTCTAAAATTGGATCTACATTTTGAGAATAAGCAAATGTTAAATATTTAGTATCTGAAACATGAGATTTATGTACAATTTCACGTAATTTCTCTAAAATTATGTCCATAGTGACTATTTTCGCTATGAATTAAAAAAATTTTACTTATTTATTTTCCCTATAATATTATTAATTACCAATGAAAAATTCAGCTAAGATCTCCTTGCATTCCCTTTACGATAAATTATATAAAAACTATGGATCTCAAGGATGGTGGCCTTTAGTTGATTTGAAACCAGAAATCAACCCTACTCAGAGAGGAAGTTATACGGGTTATCATCCTGGAAATAATAATTATCCAAAAAATGAAGATCAAATATTTGAGATTATTATTGGAACAATTCTCGCCCAAAATACTTCGTGGGTTAATGCAGAGAAAGCTTTATGGAATTTGGCTCAAGAAAATCTTATTTCTGAAAACAAACTTAACAAATTGGATTTAGATGAGCTAGCTCAAATTATTCGACCATCCGGATTTTTCAATCAAAAAGCAATAAAGATTCAAAATATGCTCCAGTTTTTGCAAAAAAATCCAATTTCATCCTTAAAGAAGCTTGAAATAAATGTTCTCCGCCAAAATTTGTTAGATATTAAAGGTGTCGGACCTGAAACCGCTGATTCAATTGTTCTCTACGCATTTAATAAACCGATCTTTGTAAATGATGCTTATACTAAAAGATTGCTCAGCAGAATTGGGTTAATTCCAGAAAAATCTACTTATGATTTTATTCAAAATCTTTTTCATTCTCAAATTAATGCTAATTTCGTAGTTTATAATGAATACCATGCTCTCATTGTCCAACACTGTGTTTATGTATGTTCTTCAAAACCTAAATGTTCCATGTGCTTTTTAAATCAATATTGTCAGAAAATTATTCCAATTAAATCAAAGAAGAAAGCAAAAAAATCTAAATCAATAAATAAAACAAATAAATAAATTATACTGCTTCATCAACTACAGGATTACGGAGAATACCTATCTTTTCAATCTCTACCTCAACAACATCTCCATGCTTTATTCGAGCAACTCCTTTCGGGGTTCCAGTGGATATTATATCTCCAGGCATCAAAGTGAAATTCTTTGAAATATACGAGATCATCTCTGGAATTGAAAAGATCATGTGCTTAGTATTTGAATCTTGCTTGATTTCTCCATTAATTCTTCCTTGGATTCGTAAGTTTTGCGGATCTCCGATATCTTCTGTTAATACAACTTGAGGTCCTATGGGGCCAAATGTGTCAAATGATTTCCCGCGAAACCAACCTGATCTATCTCCAGTTTGTATATTTCTCTGACTCACGTCATTGAAGCATGTAAATCCATAAATATGACTCATAGCATCTTCTTTTTTCACATTTTTACATTTATCTTTAATAATCAATGCTAATTCTGCTTCATAATCAGTTTTTGTATCATCAAAACCATATTCTGATACAAACCTAGGAATAATTATTGATTCACCTGATTCTATTAATACATTAGGTGTTTTTGGGAATAATACCGGTTCTTTTGGGGGTTCATTTGTGCGTCCTTGAACCTTTACAGAATGACTCTCTGCAATATGTTCCTGATAATTCAGACCGAGCGCAATTATTTTACTCGGGTTCAGATCCATAAATTCATTCGATCCAAAAATGGGTAGTTTCATTAATATATCAAATTTTAAATCATTTTAAAATACACTCCTTTAACTCTATTCCCAATAAGGATCAAAAATTTAAGAGTAAAGGTTGATTATTATTTAAGATTGAATATGAAAGAAGTTATCGAAGCTGCAAGAAAAATTACAGCACTAGAAATTCAGGGAGCAACAAATATTGCTATGTTTGCTGTTAAAGAAATGGTTAAATTTGCGCAACGTAATAAATCCTTATCTAAAAAAGAAATGTGGCCACAACTAATTAAGGTTGAAGAGATTTTTACGAAATCCCGTAGTACAGAGCCAGGAATGCGAAATGGTTTGATGTATATCTTGGGAAAATTACAACACGACCAATCCCAAGGAATTTCAATAGATCTTCCTAAAATGATCGAAATTTACGGTTCAGAATATGAAAAAATTCTAAAAGAAGCAAAAAAAAGCATTGCCCAGTATGGTAATAATCTAATTCCCGAAAATTTGGAAAAACCCTATATAATTCAAACGCATTGCCATAGTTCAATAGTAGAAGCAATTCTTATAGAAGCACATAATCAAGGTAAGAATTTTATTGTTGTTTCATCTGAAACTAGACCATTTTATCAAGGAAGAATTACAGCAAAGAAGCTTTCTGAAGCGGGCATTAAAGTTATACAAGTGGTCGATAGTGCGATGAGATGGGTTGCTAATAATTATAATTCAGACATTATTATTATTGGAGCTGATGCTATAACTAGTGAGGGAACGGTTCTAAATAAAATTGGGTCGCGATTATTAGCATTGGTAGCAAAAGAGATGCATATACCCCTTTATGTTGCAAGTCCTTTATTAAAATATAACCCTGGAACTGCTTTTGGAAACTATGAAAAAATCGAAATGAGAGACACAAAAGAGATTTGGAAAGACTGGGTTGATTCTCCAAAAGATTTGACATATCTGAATCCTGCTTTTGAAACAATAAATAGGGTTTATATTTCTGGAGTAATAACTGAAGCGGGAATTTATCCCAGCGGTCAAGTTCATATGATGTTCAGTAAAACATATCCTTTCTTACAAGAAGCTTATAGACTAATCGAACATGGTAGTTCTAGCGAACTCTTTTAATAAAAAAAAATGGTGTAAATAGACAGTGAGTAAAATAGAAAATTGGGAGATATTCCCTGAAAAGGTTGAAATACCAATAATTACGTGCAATCTATATAGAGCATACAATTTGATTCCACCCGATGAAAACCTTATCGATAATAAAATGAAAATACGTTTAGGAGCCTATATCTTAAAAAATCCGAGCATATTTGATTTCAATGAATTTAGGCTAAAAAATATAATTATGTACCTATCAATTAGCCCAAAACTTCGCAAAGGTTGGACAAAAGAATATGGATTATATCGAGCTGCTTTGGAGATTGCTGCAGAAGAAAGTACTGGTACTTGGGATCCAGATTTAAAAACATTGCTTCCCAGTGAAATGGATAACAATTCTAAAGAAAACATGAAAATATTGGAAGCTAAAGTAATAGGACTAAACTTTAAGACAGGTATGGCAGCTATAGCATTACCGATAGAAGGTTTTGAGGGCGGAAATCTTCCGCAAGTTTTAAGTGTGATCATAGGAAATTATACAGGGATGTCAAGTGCTGCTTGGGGAGTAAGATTAGAAGATTTAGACATCCCAGATGATTTTGCAAATACATTTCAAGGACCTTTAGTAGGTAATGAAGGAATCAAATCAATTTTGGGAGATCAAATCACTGTCGGAACAATTGTAAAACCAAAAACAGGACTTAGTGAAGCAGATTGGGCAAAGACATCAACCAGATCTTTTATGGGAGGATTAGATGTTGTTAAAGATGATGAAAACCTCACATCACAAGATTATTGTAAGTTTGAAAAACGAGCGCGCTTAGTTTTTGACGGGATTAAAGAAGTAATTGCAAAAACAGGTAGAGATTTAATTTATGTTCCGAATATAACCTCTGGAGATTTTGATGAGATGATGAAGAGAGCAGATTTAATCAAGAATTTAGGTGGAAATTGCTTAATGATTGATATTTTATCTGCAGGAATGACAGCGGTTCAAACTATTCGCAAAAAATATCCAAATATGATTATTCATGGACATCGAGCCGGACACGGAGCTCAAACAATTTTTCCCGAAATAATAATCGATGGTATTCAATATAATCTAAGACATGGAGTTTCAATGAAAGCTTGGACTTTAATCGCCAGATTATCAGGGGTTGACCAATTTCACATCGGGGCACCGAAAGGAAAAATGGAAGCATCATCTCGAACGGTTTTAGAAAATCTTGAAGCTTGCACACGCCCATTAGGAAAAATTAAGACTATGCGACCAATATGTTCTGGAGGATTAAAAGCTACCGTCATGTGGGATGTAGCGAGAATAATGAATCCAGACGGAGATACCCCTAATATGGATATTATTTGCCAAGCTGGTGGCGGAACACATTCCCATGATCTTGGAACTTTCGGGGGTGCAAAATCCATGGTGCAAGCTAGGGATGCAATTAAAGATGGATTAACTCCACAGGAAACTATGGCAAAATATTTTGAAACTCTACTTGCTTTTAGAAAATGGGATGAAGAAGTATATGGAAATTGGTTGAAAACTCTTTCTAATGATTCAAAAATAGTCGTGGATCCTGATATTCGTCCATATTATAAAAATCGAGAGGATAAAGAAAGTGGTCCGATTGCAACAGATCTTAAATCGGCAGTGCTTAAATATCCGTTATTGAAGGAGGATCTTAAGAAATATAATCCCTCTTTGTACGAAAAAATTTTCTAAATTTAAAATCGAAAATTTTATTTTTTTTCCTTTATTTATAGAGTTAATATTAAATTTGTAGTGACAGTTTATGGCTCGAAAGAAGAAAAAAGAACCCACCCATATATTTGAAGTAAACGTATCCAAATTATCCATATCACAAGAAAAATACGTCGATCAGATGATTTCATTCATTTCTGAAAACTTAAAAGTAAATGATGTTTCTAAAGATGGAAACCATGTCTCAGTAACATTACCCGAATCGATCACAAAACGAATGTTTAAACTAAGATTAAATAGATTTCTTTACCAATCAGGTTTGAAATCCGATTTTAGATTAATTTCCATGCTTAATGAAGGAAAACAAGGATATATGTTCATGAATCGATAAGATATCCAATTAATCTACTTATTAAATTTTTTTAATCATTATTTAAGACAATGAAAGATATAAACGAACTAATTTTTAGACCTACATCCATGTTAAACATATTTATTGATATGGACGAGGCAAGTAATTTAGAATTTTCAACGGATAAACCAGGTAATATAGGTCCGAATCAAATTATAAAAGGAATTACTTTTGAATCAATGAAATTCGTCTCTAACCAATTAAAAAATGCAAATATTAACTATTTTAAAGAAGAAACAAACGAGATTTCAATTGGAAAATTCATTTATAATGCAGTAAAAACAATGATGGAAACACAACCCTATGAAAATTTACTTTTAGGGCATATTTTATTATATTCTCCACTAGTAATAGCAGCAAAAAGAATAATAGAAAGCCCTAAAGATAGCCAATTAAGAAATTGGAAAAATTTTTGGAATCTAACTGAAGAAATAATCAATTCTTCCTCCGTTTCAGACGGAATATGGCTTACACGTGCCATTATATTATCAAAAGCGGGGGGAATAAAAAATCCAGGGGGAAAGCCACTAAAATCAAATTATGATATTTTAGATCCATATATCGAACAAAAAATTAGAAGTGACTCTAAAACATTGAAAGATCTCTTTGATGAAAGCGCAGAATATGATTTAATTGCGCGCCAGTATACCAGTAATTTTAAATTTTGCCGGGATTTAACAATAAATTGGTTAATTCCACAGATTGACAATTTTAAATCAAAATCTGAACTTGTTTTAAATATTTTTCTAACTATCTTATCTCGAGAACCTGATTCATTGATATTTCGAAAAAATAATCTCTCTACCGCAATAAAAATCCAAAAAAAAGCCCAAAAAATCCAAAAAAACCAGATGGATCAAACGAAACGCGGAAGAAATTTAGTCTTTAATCTCAATAAATATATGAACAGTAAAAATGGAAAACTAAATCCAGGAACAACGGCGGATTTAACTGCAGTGGTGATTTTTATTTGTATTTTGTTTGGAATTATTTAAATCAATTCATCACACTTATAGCAGTTTCAATTTTTTTGATTAGAGCCCTTATTTTCTTTGGATCAATCTGAATTTTTAAAGCAACTTCGCCCAAATCTTTCTCTTCACGAAAATTCTCTTCTAAATATTCTAATAATTCAAAATCTTTTTTATTAAAACCTTGTAGAGTCAATAGTGGTATTAAATCTTCCGAAATATGATGGATTATCGGGATAATTTTTCTTTTTTGAATTAGTTTTCTATAAACTAATTCAGTAATGTATCGTTCAAGCTTAATTTTTGTGATTGCGGCTGTTTCATGCAATTTTTTAAAAGATATTCCTGAATCTATAATTTGTAGTATTTTAATGATTTTTGCTGAGTTGTATTTGTTTATCAATAATAGGTTTTCGGGAGTTCCATCTTCCAAATAAGCCTTAGCACTCTCCGTTTGTTCAAAAATATCCCAATTATAATACTTAAATCTGAAATAGACTAGATTATTTGCCCACATATTAAAAAATTCTTTATGAATATGTTCTAGGTCAACTTTCAATTCTTCCGAAAATTCTTCAATTGACCATGTTCCATCTATTTTATCAAAAATATATCGATCAATATCTTTCTTATCTAAAAACTCAATAAAATCCTCGTCTTGCATTTGATTACTAAAATCAATTTTTTTCTCAGGAATTAGAAAATCAGGGAATAAATACTCAGAAAAATTCCTACTAAAATTTTCAATAGCTATAGAAGCAATCATAACTCCTAAAGATTCAGGTTCTAATTGTTCTTCTTCTTGAGTTTCCTCTTTAAAGTCAATTTCTTGGTCAAATTCAACAATCGACTTCTCAAGTAAAGGAATCAATTTTGAATATACTGAATCTGTGACCACCATTAAGTAAAATTTTCCAACTTTAACAAATGTATATACAAAACTATGCCCCAAATCCTCTAGTCCAATCTTAAAATTTATGATTTCTTCGCTATTGTTTAAATCTTCATAAGAAATTCCTTGATCAGATAATATCTTATTATAATCAAAGTCATAAACAGTCTTAGAAAAGGTTAAATCTTTAAAATCAATCAAACATTTTCCATTTTCGGAATTAAATAACGCAATATAGAAAAATCCGTGCAAATTTTTCAGCTCGCTTAATTTTTTTTAATATTAAAAAAGTAAAAAGTAATTAGAATGTAAACTTAGACCATTCGTCTTCTTCTTCTTCATCGTCTTCATGGATAGATTTGCCCTTTGCTTTCCTTTTAATATCTATCTGGTCCTTTTCATCTTCAGTTTCTCTTGTTTCTTCTCCAAAACTAAAAACATCTCCTTCAGAACTGCCTTCTACGACCTTAGAACCTTCATCAACTGAAATAATACTACCCGAAACTTCTTCTTCACTTTTGACGCTAGGTGTTTGAGGCTGTCCAACTGTGTCCATATCTTTAATAATATATTCCTCGGTGTGTTTTTCACCTTTTTGAACTAATTTTAAGAAATCACCGTGGATTTTAATCGATATTGCTGAATCAGAATTTAATAATCGAAGGTTTACTTCTTCACGAGCGCCTTCTTTAGGCATTCGAATAACTTGTGCTCTTTGATTTTGAAAAACACCTGATATTATCTCTACCATATCACCCTCCTCCAAAATTTCTGTAACCTTTCTTGGAGAGATTACATGAGATATAGATTCAAGATTTATAGAACCTACTATTTTACCTTTAATGTGCCTTAATCCAGCGATTGTTATCATAACGTCTCTTTGATGAATGGCTTCGATAAAAACATAACCCCTTAATTCTTCGGCAATCAATAAAGCTTTTAGATCAGGGAATGGATTTAATACGCGAAGTCGATTGAATATATTTTGGAGAACGCTCTTTTCTTGACCGATGGTAGTTCTCACGGCGAAAATTGTCGTTTTAATTTCCTTTTCAACAGGAGGCGATTGATCTGAGGACATAAAATTTACCTATTTTTTCCTAAAATCCCTTTTTTCATAATTATGGTTAGAAAAAGGGAGTGATTAACCTAAGTATTTTAAGTAAAAAAAATTTTGCTTTTTAAAGAACAAATCCCACACAACTCGATTATAGAGACCAGAGAAGTAAAAAATTTAAATTATTATCCATTTGATTCCTTATATTATATTTTCATCTTGACGTGATATAGTAAGGAATGAAAAAAATGCCAAAAAATAGAAGAAGAAATCAAGCGGATGTAACCAAGAGACCTAGAATCCCCAATTACAGAAATGATGAATTACTTGGTGTGACTTTAGAAATATTAGGGGGTGAGCATATGGTAATCAAATGTGAAGATGGTAAAACCTATTTAGGGCTAATTCGAGGAAAAATAAAGAAGAGAATGTGGGTTCGCGTTGGCGATGTAGTCCTAATAATGCCTTGGGCAGATATGACTGTTCGCAAGGGAAAAAGACCTAAAGCCCATATTATTTGGCGCTATACTCGCACGCAAACAAACTGGCTTCAAAACCATAGATACATAAAACCTGAATTTTTAGAAGACATGCAGAATATCTAGAATCGAGAATTCTATCTTTCATTCTATATCTAAAAATTTCCTTTGCCGCACAAAAATTACTTTTATATTACGATTTCGGCATTTTCTGCGTAATTCTTTATCATTAGTTGCAATATAAACATCATTACCATCTTTAAATGAATTAAGAGCGTAATCTAAAAGTAAATCATCAACCAATTTTCCCGGGTGCTGTCGTTCACATTGAATTAAGGTATATGATTGTTGTTCTAAAATCTCACGACATAATTTATATTCTTGTTTTAATTTATTTTTTAGCGGATATTTTCTTATTTTTTCTTCTAATTCGGTAAAAATCGCAGAAAGAACAACCAATTTGAACGGCTTATGAAAATTAATCTCCAATTGTTTGTAAATATCAACATTCAATGTTGCAGGTATTAAAATAAAATTAGCGTCTAAAAAAATTTGAGAATTCACTGATAGAGACACATTTTTTCCACTTTAACTGGAATTTTTTTTAGTAAAATATGAATACAAATCATCTTCATCCTTTTTTTTTTTCTTTTTTTCTTCTTCTTCTTGTTTTTATTCTTTATCGACAGCTGTTGGTTGTTTTATTAAAAAAAAAAGTGGTGAGTCATTTAATTGAGGTGGAATGTTAGGAGGTTCACTTAACGCAGCTGGAA
>JAUWOE010000197.1 GCA_030612265.1 Promethearchaeum sp. | reverse complement strand
TCTAATTCTGCTTCTCTTCGGGAAATGCTCATATGAATACGATCTCCAATTTCTTTTAATACATTTATTTTTTCTATATGAAGAGAGTCTTCATCTTGGCTAAAAACATCAATTTTTAATTGTTTATCTTCAATAAATTCCAATGTAGATAATTTCCAAATAGTTTCCTTGTAATCTTCAGATTTATGTTCATATATCCCATAATTTATTCTAACATTCGTTTTTTTTGAATTTGGCCACACACGGAGAATTAATGGAATAGAATCTCTAAGTATTTTGTTAATTGATATATTAGGTTTTGCTAAAAGACTAGAAATCCCATATAAACAATCAAGTTCAATAACTCGCTCTTGAAAATTAGATTCAGATTCTTTGAGCTTTTCTTCAATTATTTTACGATCATTAATATCCCTTAACAATTCTAACATTGCAGGCTGTCCTTGAAAATTTTTTATTTTAGATAATGAAATTTCAAAGGTTCTTGTTTCTCCCGTTTTTGGAATTTTTATTACATGCTCTATCAAAGTATCGAATATGATAGTGTTACTTTCCGGAAATAGGGGGCAAAATTCACATGAGCTGTTTACTCCTTTAATTTTTTCATAACAAAGATTTCCCTTTAGATTTTTCCCAAATACATTTTGAGCACTTTTATTACTAAATAATATTCTATAATCTTCAGATATTACAATGATTGGATCTATTAAATTATCCCAAATAGATTCCAATTGATCGCGAACAATTATCAATTCTTCTGTTTTAGTTTTTACTTCTTTCTCTAGTTTCTTGTTAAAATCTCTTCTTATATCCTCTGAATTTTTATTTTCTATAATATATCTAACCCGACTTGCAATTTCTTTTAGTAATAATACTTCTTCTTTAAGGAATTGTTTATTTTCAAGATAACAGACGGTTAGTGACATAAAATAATCATCGATTTTAACACTCTCCGATATTTTCCAGTCTGTTTCTTTAAAATTCTCAGAAGAATATGATTTATCTTTGTAAGTTATCTTGGTACAAGAAATATCTGGAAATTGGAATGCTTGAGTTAATAAATCAATACCTAATTTGAAAAAATTATCTATCGAGAGATTTGGATTATCTTGAAGTGTGGAGATTTTATATAAGTAATTTATTTCTTTGTATCTTTCTTTAAGATTTGATTCTGATTTTATTAATTTCTGTTCATTTTGTTTGTACTCGGTCATATCTCTTATAAAAGAAACATATTTATCTTTAGAATAATATAACATTTGTGATACAAAAAACTTTGTCTCACCATCTGGCATTTGGAGGGAATAATCGATTGTTTGTGGTTTTTTAGTTTTATATAATTCATTAACAGCAACTTCAATTTTTTTTACTATATCTTTAGGCATAAAATGTTTCATATTTTTACCTAAAAATGTTTCTGGTGGGACATATAAATCTTCTTCACGTCCCTTATATTCTAAGCAAGTTCCATCACGGGAAAACAAAAAATATAGATCTGGAATAGCTTGAAATATTGTATCTAATTTTTTTTGAGATTGAAAAAGTTCATCCTCTATTTTTTTTCTACTGTGGAAAAGCTTTTCTTGTTTATTCACTTGGATATTAATTAGTAAACCTATCCCAACTAGTGTGATGAAAATAATAGAGCGAGTAAATATTTCGAGAGGTGGAATATCAAGGATTAACAAATCCCAGAAAGAATTGCCTTTATAATATAAATAATAATCCATAATCGTATTAAATAACCAAGATAAAACTCCAATCAGAATTACCTGGAAGAAAAATTTTCTTCCTTTTCTAACTTTTTTTAAATTTTCAATCATTCATGCAAACCTCTATTTAAAATTATTAAATTCTTCAATAATCAATATGAACTTATATATGTCTATCCATTCTTTAAATTGAATTTATTTTTCTGACATTTCTTTAATTCAGTCTTTTATGGCGATTAAAAAAAAATTACCTAATAATTAAAAAAAGAATTATTCTAAGAATTTTACTACAGAATCTCTAAAATCTTTAATTAGAATAGGCTTTGCTATATAATCATTGAATCCTGCATCTAATATTCGTTCTTTATCCCCTTTCATAGCAAATGAAGTAACTGCTAAAATTGGAGTTTTTTTGTATTTATCTAACTTACGGAGTTCTTTACAAATATCAATTCCGTTCATGTCAGGTAGCTGAATATCTAAAATTATAACATCAATATTGCCGTTTTTTATTAAATGAAGGCCCGTTTTACCCGTAATAGATGTTTGAATATCTATATTAGATATGGTACCTAAGACCGCTTTAAATAATTCCAAATTTTTTTCATTATCCTCCACAATGAAAATTTGTTTTCGTTTTGTAATATTTCCATTCCTCCAAAAAATTATTCTATGAATATAACATACATCAACGTTTTCTTAGTAATTTGTTCGTAAAAACATATCTTAATTTTTTTTTTTTATAACACAATGATGATGATTATTTTTGATATCCTTGAAGAACTCAAGGAATCTTTAAAATCGACATACACTATATTTTTTTCATTAAGATTGTATTCAAAAAAAGAAAATTTTAGATGTGATACACAATTTCGAATAATATCTAGGGTAGTGGAAAATAATAATATAATATACATATACTTTGAAACCGAATTATGAATATAATAATTATTTAAAAAAAATTATAATAAGTTAAAAATGAATTTAAATGAAGCCAAAAAAAGTATACATAGTTGATGATGACAGATTATGTCTTGAGCTATATCTAGCAGTTCTTAACCAAATTGAAAATCTCGAAGTAGTTTATGAAATTGTTGGTGATAAAGGACTAGAGCTTATAAAATCAGGTAATCCTGATTTGTGTATTTTAGATTACAATATCCCTGTTATGAATGGAGTTACAATTTGTAAAGAACTGAGGAAAATCGAAAGATTTCACAAAATTCCAATTATTGTTGTATCTTCATCCCCCATTAAAGGGAATAAAGAAAAAATATTTAAAGAAGCTGGATTTGATATATGGTTTGAAAAACCTATTGATATTAAGGTATTTCGAGAAAAAATTGAAAGTCTGATGCTTTAAATTTAAAATTACAAGAAATATCTTATTTTTTGATGGAAAAGATGATTAAAAGTCATATAGAAATACATCTTAGAAATATTAAAACAGTTATATAAACCTTCCAAAAAATGGGAATGAAGATTCAATTTCCATTTCAAAATCTCTAAAGAAAGATATATTAATATTATTAGGTGACAAGATCATTCTTAAAATGTATCATAAAAATACAGAAAAACAATAAGGATAATAATGAGCAAAAAAATCGTAATTACGGGACCACCAAAAGTAGGGAAAACGACTCTAAGAAAAATCTTTTTTGAAGGAGAAAACCCCTCGAAACTGTTAGAATATTCCTTAACACCCACACATGGCAAAGAAACTATATTATTAAAATTAAAAGAAAATGTGGGTATTTTTGATTTAGCGGGTCAAGAAAATCAACGATGGTATGGAACAGAGGCAAAATCTGTTTTCTTTGATACACAAATTATTATTATTGTTTTAGATATTTCATCACCCAAAGAAGAAATGGTGAGTTTTACTAAAAAACTATTAAAATTAAAAGAGGAAATAACTCCTTCTTCATATATATATTTACTTCTCCATAAAACTGACTTAATTACAAGAAATAAGTTACTCATGATAAAAAATACATTCAATGATGAGTTTCACGATGAAAAATTATTAAAAATTGCATATACAAGTATCATGAAGGATTCATTTTTACCCACATTTACGTTATTTACAGAGATATTAAAGCAAAGTATAGGGTTTGATAAAGATGAGGATGAAAAATATAGTTTGAAATTTTTAGAATATATTGTAAATATATTAGATATTATCGAAAAAAATGTAGTAATACTTAAAGAAGAAATACAGAGAAAATTGAAATTTCCTGATAAAATATTCAACGATTTTATTGAATATTTAGAGAAGATGGAGTTTTTAGAAGTTTCAATATTAAATAATAAATCTTTAATTTCATTATCAAAGTCTGGTAAAAAATATTTGGATGAAATAGTGGGAAAATTCTCTATAGATGCTTTAAAGAATTTCAAAAATAAAATTGAAACAACAAAAATAGAAGAAATTCCTCCGTTTTTAGGCTTAATGATTTCGGACAAGAATGGTAGAACCATAATTGTTACTGAAGTATATGAAGATGCTTTTAAAATCCTTTTAAATTATAAAAACGAACAAGAAAAAAGAAATGAATTAGAATTAATTCCTATGTTTATCAGTGCATTAGAAAAGTTTGCGGAAGAAATCAATATACGGGATTTACCGGGATTTAATTTAGAAGGTTCTAATCTTAAAATACAAACTGTAAGATATGATTTATGCACGTTCTGCCTCTTTATGAGAACTGATGTTAATTTTAAAACCTTTAAAATTCATATTATTGAATGGTTTGATAAAATGTTGGAAACATATAAAACTAAAATTGAACAGAGTATTCTTAACGGAAATGTAAATTATTTTAAAAATTTAGAAGGCGAAACCAAAAAATGGTTAGATGATTTAAACCAAAAATATAATAATTTGTTATTAAATTTTGAAGTTTATGATTTTGAACAAGTAAAAGAAATATATCAGAAATTAGATGATCTTCATTTACAAATCGATTTCAAATATACAATAATTCTGGAAAAAATAAAAAAAATGAAAATCGATTTGATGACTGCTGCATCAGAAAATAATTTTCAAAAAATAAAAAATATTGTAAAAATGATCAAAGAATTGGAAGTTTAATCCAATAAAACAATTTTTTTTGTTGAAACTTAATTGATGAAGAGATCTTAATTATATCTCCTATAAAATCGACTGAAATCCTGTATTTAGTCTAATTTTCATGAAAAGAACATGGCATTACCGTTTTAAATAAATAGATACAATATCCCCATCTTCTAATTTATGACCAGTCTGAATAAACTTCTGCCCAGGATGTTTGGCTGATTTTCCCCAAACTAAAGCATATCTGTAATTTCTTATAAAACTTTTATGAAGTTTTAAGCAGAGTGTATTAATATTATCCCCTTTATGGAGGATTATGGGATCGCTCATATCAGCTTCTTGCTGTGGAGGTTTTAGATAGACACGAATTAATTCCAATTCTTGAAAAATTCGATGGCGTAAAGTATCGATATTTTCTTTATTAAGCGCTGATATTTTAACCCAATGAGAGTGGCCGATTTTTTTTGTGATATCTTTATCTTTAATTTTTTTTTTTGCCAAATCTTTTTTATTTATTACCACAAATTCCTTTGTATATATCCTATTACCCATTATATGATCTATCAGATGATCTGGTGTAATATTCGGCTCAGAAAAATAAACACTTGCATTACTATATCCCATTTCATTTAGTATACCTTTTACTTCATCGCGTTCCATCTCTTGATACCCATTATATGTAAAACCTACTCCACCGCGATTTGTTTTTTTTATCTGTATACGTGGAGGGTCTTCATTTAAACGCATCCCTGCATTAAAAAGTTCTTTTCTCATGGTTATAAGATGAGAAAATTCAATGGATCCATCTGGAAGATAACAAATCAAATTTAAAATCAAATCTGCACTTCGTACAGCAGCAAGGATTTCTCTTCCCCTACCTTTTCCACTTGCTGCTCCAAGCATAATCCCGGGAAGGTCGATCAGCTGGATTTTTGCTTCTTCAATATCCATCATTCCAGGAATCGCTGTTAGTGTGGTGAAATCATAAGATGCAACTTTTGAATCTGTATTTCCTCTTGTGAGAAGGTTAAGAAGGGAGGATTTTCCGACTGAAGGAAAACCTATGAAGGCTACCTGTGAATCCCCTGTTTTTTTAACTCCAAATCCAGATCCTCCACCCTTTTTAGAAGTTGCTATTTTAACTAATTCATTTCTGAGTTTAGCAATTTGTGCTTTAGTATAATTAATAGCTTTCTGAGTGGCTTTATTTTTTTGAGTGCGACTTAGTCTTTCTTCAAACTCTCGGATCTTTTCTTCAATTTTCTCACTAATTTCTAATTCCACTCCAAAAATGAAACTAAAAAAGAAAATTGATTAAGAGCAAAAAATTTTTCGAAAAACAGAAATATCCAAATTGAAAAAATGAAGTAGTAATTCATGAAATAATCGGAAATGCTTCCATTTCTATTAAATTTTGAATTTTTTTCCTAAAATCTAAAATATTTAGAGGTTTTGATACATAATCATTGAAACCTGATTCTATTATTCTATCTTTATCACCGTCACTTAAAAATTATCCAAATCTGGACAATTGGAGATCTGTAACGGAAGATCAGTAGCATTCCATATAGAAATGCCGGTGGTTTTAAAAAAATTTATATTAATAACCGAATCAATGGTCGCATGCTCACATTCCGAGCAGCATTAAGATCGGCATCAATCTCGAATTTATGATGAGAAGTACCATCTTTATACAGCGTTTGTTTGCATCGAAATTGCTTTCCTATGCGGGAACCAAAAAAATCGCGAAGATGGTTCTTATTCGATTGCATTGTGATATTTAAGGCAATGTCATTACCTATTGCACAATGAGAACAAATTTGAGAACTCCAGCGCGCATTTACAACGCCGACTTTGATCCCTACCCGTTTCGCAGCCTGTCCAACATGTTGGATGATCTTTGAATGGAACCAATGAATCTGGTTATATGCTATCCATTTTCCCGATACTGCTTTCCTACTATGTTTTGACCAACTCAAATCCTCGAATTTAACCAAGGAGACACCGTGGAACTGCGCAATCTGTAAAATCCTATGACTTAGCTGATTTCTTATCTCAAGATGGATATGATTGATTTTATCCCATAAACAGGACAAGGTTTTATCAATATGAAATTGCCGTTTTCCATCATTAGGGAAATTAATTTCATATAATGCTTTTTTAGTTTGAACATTCCTAACCTCCGAACGTAAATGCATAAGTTTACGCTTGATGTTCCAGTTTACATCCATAAGTGGGACGAATTTACCGCTATCCTGATTGAATTTATTACCAAATATAGATTTTTGTCCGAGGAAATAACGGGCAATTTCATCACCTCTTTGCTTATCGCGAATAGAAATCACAGCAAAATGTTTCAGACCAAGATCGATTCCCATTTCAATATTATCATCATGAACGGGAATCTCAATGCCTTTTTGCTC
>JAUWOE010000242.1 GCA_030612265.1 Promethearchaeum sp. | reverse complement strand
GTCTTTTACTAAAACAGAATAACTTGAAGGAAGCGGAAGATGCATTCCGAAAAACACTGGAAATAGACCCGAAACATGCAGGAGCATGGAATAATTTAGGAAGTCTTTTAGAAAAACAGAATAACTTGAAGGAAGCGGAAGATGCATTCCGAAAAACACTGGAAATAGACCCGAAACATGCAATCGCATGTAATAATTTAGGAGTTCTTTTAGATAAACAGAATCGCATTAAAGAAGCAGAACACGCCTACCGAAAAGCCCTAGAAATAGACCCGAAACTTTCACAGGCATGGTATAATTTAGGGCTTCTTATATCAGATCAGAATCACCTAAAGGAAGCGGAAGATGCCTACAGAAAAGCGATTGAGATCGACCCGATACATGTAGGAGCATTGAAAAGCTTAGGATTTCTCTTAGGAGAACAAGGTCGACATAAAGAAGTGGAGAAAATTTACCATGATATCCTCGAATTTAATCAAGATGACGCAGGTATATATTTCAATTTAGCTTGTCTTTACGGACTTCAATTAAAAATTTCTGAAAGTATAAAATATCTTAAGCGTGCCATTGATAAGGATCCTAAATACAAAGAAATGGCACGAACCGATAATGATTTTGATTTAATTCGAGATACTCCAAAGTTTCAAGAATTATTGAAATATAATCCTGATGTTAAAACAAAATCGGTCAAACTGGATAATGCTATAAATTTAAAAAAAAATCGAAAAAAAAAGGGACTAAGAAAAGAAGGGATTATAAAAAAATAGTAAAAAAGAAATTGTCTACTTGATTTTGATTCAAGTCGAGATACTCCAGAGTTTCGGGAACTATTAAAATAATTTCTTTTTTTATTTTATTCACCAAGAATTTTCATATGTCGAAAATTTTTTTGCTTTATTTTTCCTTTAGAATTTAACTGATGAAACAAAGATTTGATATAAGATCGCAGCTCGGATTCGCTCGTTTCGGGAGAATTAAAATAGGGGAACGATCTTTTAAAACTCCAAATATAATGGTCCCAATAAACAAAAATATTCTAAATAATATAGAAATAGATAAATCCTTTAATTATTTTAATTATATTCCAAATAAGGACAATTTTAATCAGTTAATTGGTTATGAGATTCAAGATCCTTTAGGGATTTTTACCAAAAAAGAAGAAAATGGAGAAAGTTATTCTTTATTTTCGGAAACAAAGGAATTATGGGGAATTCCAAGAATACCAAGAACACTAAAGAATACATCCCAAAACCAAACAAATCCTACCCCAAAATTATACATTTTAGCAGATAATTATCCAAATACGGATGTAGCAAGATATCGATCTTACGAACTGGCTGCAACATCTACTAGGCTTAGAATGTATGAAGAATTATTATTTAAAAAATACCCTGATCATAAATTTATCCTGGAATTTACTTTTAAAGAAGATCCTCAAATATTAGAGTATATCATAGCCTGGATTTTACGCAATCAAGATCATCTTTTTGGAATCCGTATCCGTAATATTTTTGCCAACCTAATGCATAGTAGGGTAATCTTAGAATGTATTATTGAATTAAAAAGAAAATTACCCTCAAATTTACTTTGGATTGTAAGTGGAAAAATCCTGCCACAAAATTATGCTTTAGCCCTTTACTTGGGTTTTGATTTAATAGATACACGATACATATTTCAAATGGGGATTAAAGGATTATATATAACTCCAAATGGCACTAAATGGCTGAGAGAGATGAGTTATCCGTTGTGTTCATGTAAATATTGCCAACAAATAATTATGTTTTTAGATAATCAGAAAAAGGAAACGCCCCATGTGAAATCTCTGATATTAAATCATAATTTTTACTCTGCAATAGGAGAATTATGGCGGATTAAGCAGTCCATCACCGATAAAACTTTAAGATCATATATTGAAATGAAAATTCATTCCAGTCCTTTAGCAGCAGCATTTTTACGCACGATCGACACTCAATATGCTAAAGAAATTAATTCCCGCTTCCCAATTATTAATTCACATCCAGTTATGTGCGTAGGTTCTGAATCATATAACCGACCCGAGATAATTAATTTTATAAATCGCGTTAAGGATGAAATATTACCTGCAAAAAAATATAAAATGGTTGTGATTTTACCATGTTCCGCTAAAAAACCATATTCACAATCAAGATCCCACCAGAAATTTATTAAAACAATTCGTAAAGCTGCTGGGAAACGTTATAATGATATTCATCAAGTGATAATTACATCTCCCACAGGTGTTATTCCTCGTGAATTAGAAAAAGTTTTTCCTGCCGCCCATTATGATATTCCTGTTACAGGTGAATGGGATGCATACGAAATTCGCTCCACAGCCGAATGTTTAGCAAATTGGCTTAAAAAATATGAGACCGAAGACAAATCAAGTTTAACAATTATCGCACATCTAACCGGAGGATATAGAAAAGCGTGTGAAATTGCTGAATTATTTTTATCGCGTGAGAATGAAGGTGAATATAAAAATAGATTCAAATTTATCTACTCTATATCCCAAACCGATGATTTTGGAACAGGAAGTTTTGAAGGATTAAATAATCTTAGTGCCGAAATTACTGATAATTTAAGTAAAAATACACAAGATAAACAATCACCCGATAAATCAAAGGATTTTAACAAAATAACAAAAGATGAAATAATTATAAAAGCAACAATGGATTATCAAATCGGAAAGGGTGCTGGTGAAATGATAATTAAAAATGGCGCTATTATTATCAAAGGGAAAAGACCTCAATATAACGAGATATATACATACGATGGTGCCGGGAAATTACTAGTTGGAAGATTATATGCCAATACTGGATTAATTAAATTAGCTCCCAGAGGTGCAGAATTACTTGTTCCGTTAGGAAAAAACCAAATTAGCATTAATGAAGAAGATTTACAAGGAACTACAATTTTTCGACCGATCTTAAAAGATATCGATCCTTCAGCCCATCCTGGAGACGAAATGATTGTAGTAAATAAGAATGGAAGTTATTTGGGTGTTGGCGAATTAATTCAAGCACCATTGGATGCGAGTCTTGCTACAAGTGGTATGATTTGCAAATTGCGTAAGAAAATTAAGCAACATAGTAAAAAGGGGTAATGAAAATGAACCTACAAGATAACAATAACGATCAATATTTTATGCAAAAAGAAATTCAAGAATGGCTTGCTTCTCAAGATAATTTTGGAAAAGAACTATGGGAAGAACTTGTATATCTACGCAACCGCCCCTTAAAAAAAAGAAAATATGATACCCAAACCCAATTAGATCGACCAGTGGCAGTTTTTTCAAAACCAGAAAGATTAAAAAATGGAATGGGGACTGAAATTACCCTGATCTTTCGATCATCGGCATGTTCTTGGGCAAAATCTAAATCGGGTGGTTGCACAATGTGTGGGTATTGGAATGATAGGGCCCCAGAGTCGATTACAGGTGAAAATTATTGGAATCAATTCCAAGCATCAATTCCAAGCATCTCTTTCAAAAAATAAAATATTATGATACGAAAAAAGAAGAAGAAGTAATGAACTTTCTTGAAGATGTACTACAATCTGAAAGAAAAAAATTGAAAATCTACAGAATTAACTCTTTTTGAACAAAAATATCCATTATTTGGGCTTCTAACTCCGGAATATCTTTCGAATATAGAACAAGTCCCGTATTTTTTGAATGGATCAATTTTTTTTGAATTAGAAGAAAACTGAAGTAAATTATAGATTTTTCTATGGCAAGGGCATCAACTAAACAAGTCCTTTTTCTATTCTCTTAATCCCGCTTTTAATGCCAGTGTATTTAACAACAATTTTAAGGCATTTTCTGGGCTGTCAACAACTAAATCAGCTTCTTTTAATGTTTTAGGGCTAATTCCTTCATTTCCCAGAATTCCTAAAGATAATTTTGCCTTCTGGAACATCATATAATCATTTCGTCCATTTCCCATTACTATGGATTTTTCAGGCTCTAAGTTTTGAAGAAATTCACACTTTTCAAATGCTTGAGATTTAGCACCTGAAAGTTTATGGAACTCAACACCTAAATCATCCGCTATATCCTTTCCGTTGTTAAAAGTATCTGCAGATAATATATATATTTTGATTTTAGGTTTTAGTTGATTAATCAATTCTTTGGTTTCAGCACTGACTTTTCCATACATAGATAACGTTCCGTTGAGATCAGAAACGAGATATTTTGCTTCTATTTTCCCAAATCCATCGATTTCGATTTTTAGTACCATAATATTCAATTTTCTAAGAATTTTATAAAAGTTAAAAGTCATTTGGAAATGAATCCAACATATAATGCAATATATATATATAGTAGATTTTCACAAATTAACAATGGAGATCTAAATTTTATGTCTGATGATAATGCAGCTTTTCGTAAAGAAGTCATTTCATATTTCCGACGGAATGTTTATAACCAAGGACATGAGTTTTTAGAATGGATTCCGCGCAATAAAGCACATATTCTGGATTTAATGAAGCAAAAATTTAAAGATTATCCTGTAGGGGATATAGAACATATATTGGATGTATATTATTCTAAGTTGTAATTTTGTTAAAGACTGGTCTAAGCCAATTTCATTCCAGGTTTAATTTTATCACGATATTTTTTATCGGGTTTTAGTAACACCGCGGAATTTTCCGCATCTATGGCTAAGAGAAACCCTTCTGATTTTAAATTATCCATTGTCAAGTTCAGTGCGACTAAAACATATTCACCTAAGAGATCTTCAGTAGAATACCATTCTTTTATCGCAGCAATAATTGTACGGGTTTGATTATCTCCAATGTCGATTTTTAATTCAATAAGTGAAGTTGAATTGGGAATTGATTTGCATTCTAATACTTTAGCTAATCGAATATCCAAATTTTTAAAATCTTTAAATGATGACATGATTTTCGCTTCAATTTTATATCATAAACAAAAAAATATATTTAAGATATAACTAGAGTTTTTAATATTTTAAATTGTTCTTTCAAAATCGGGAAAAAAACTACTACTCCTAAAATCAACCTTTAAATCAAAGGGAAAAAGTGTAATTTTCTATTTTCAAAACCAAGGTTTCGGATATTTCAGTAGTTTGTTATTTTAGAAGTTCTTAGAAAATCAGATATTAAATGATAAAATAATAATAAATTTCCGCAAATTTTATTTATTTCAATGAGAAAGATAGTTTATATGAAAGATTTTGCAATTATTTATAATCCCGCATGCGCTGCTGGAAAAACTAAGAAAGATTTCGAATACGCATGTAAAACTCTGGATAAATTACATGTATCTTACAAACTATTCCAAACAGAATATTTTCAGCACGCAATCTCCCTTTCTGAGCAATTAGCTAAAGATGGTTATCGTGTAATTGCTGCTGGTGGGGATGGCACATGCAATGAAATATTAAATGGTGTCATGAAATCAAATACCAATGAATTAATAGGATTCATGCCTATTGGTTCTGGAAATGATATTCCTGGTGCAATTGGAATTATTCCCGATGTCAAACGAGCCTGTGAGATAATTGCGGAAGGGAAAACAGGAAAAAATGATGTTGGATTAACAATTAACGCAAAAAACGAAACAAGATATTTTCTAGGCATTGGTTCTCAAGGATTTGATGGAGCGATAGCTGAATTAGTTAATAAACATGAGAAAAAATACAAGGGGACTAATAATTATGTCATTGCGTTACTAAAAACTATTTTTCAATTTAAAAAGCGTGCTGTGAGGGTTATAATGGATAATGACGTCTATGAAGGGAGCCCAAACAG
>JAUWOE010000293.1 GCA_030612265.1 Promethearchaeum sp. | reverse complement strand
TTGGGAATACTTCTTATTGGTGCTTTTCTAATCTCTGTTGGTATGACTTTTGGAGTTTCTTATCAACAGCAAGATGATGAGAACCTTTTTAATGAAGTAGAGGATCTTGTAAACGATGAAGATGATGAAGACGATGAAGATGACTCTGAGAATACCGATGATGATGATGATGAAGATGAAGACGGCGTGGAAGATGAATTTGAAGATGAAAATGAGCGCGAAGTAAAGGTAGAATATGATGAAGATGAAATTAAAATTGAATCAGAATTGAAAAATGGAGAAAATAAAGACCAATTTCAGATCAAGGTTGAAGCTGGTGATGATCTAGGCATTAAACTTGAATACCAATCAGAAATAACTACCGATGGCGTAGAATTCGAATCGGAATTAGAATTTAAGGTTGTTTTTAAATCCCTAATCGAATTTATTGATTTGGATGGTAATGGAATATACAATTCAGATAATGATACAGAAATACAAGAATATAAGCTTGAAGATTTTAGTCCAATTGAATACACACCAATAATACAATTAGACGGCTCAACATTGCATTATTTAAATGTAAGCACAGTTGATTATGTATTTACTGCCCACATTTACATTGCTGGTGAATTTATGGATGTGAATAGCGTGCTTCTAACACCGACTCAAATAAAAATTGATATTGAAATTTCAAATTTTAACTATATAAATGATGATTCACAATTGGCACTTTATACGAAATTGGAATCAAAAAATGAATTTGAAGAAGGTGACGAAATAGGTGATATTGTCACAGAAGAAGGTGTTACAACTGAAATGAATGGATTTATGGCAGGTTTTACATGGGCAGAAACCGCTTTAGTTGATGACACAGTCATGAACGTTTTAACAACACCAATTGATACTGATGATGATGATCCTAACGATAAAAAAATGTATATAATTTATCCTCGAGGAACACACATTTATCATGATCCACGGATTGGAATGGTCGGTATTTTACTCGATAGCTCTTTAAATATCCCCGGATTCCCATTATGGACATTATTTGCATTTTCAGCTGCAATTGTTGCGATGATTGCTATTAAAAGCAAAAAAAAATGAGTCTAAAAAGATATAAATTCCTTTTTTTTCTTTATATATAACAAATTGTTGAAAATCCATGAAAAAAATCCACTCGCTTCCACTTTTTATAATTTTCTTTCTTCTTTTAAACAGTTCTTTTCAGATAATAAATCTTGAAAATCAGGATACAAATGTTAATGATGGATTATCTTCTTTAAAAACGGGAGATCAAAGTGAAAATAACGTTTTTTTAGAGAGATTAAAATTTGATGAATTCAAAGATAAATCTCAAAATATCATAAAAGAAATAGAAAGGGTGGAAGGAGAAGAAGACGATGAAGATAATGAAGACGATGAAGATGATAAAGATGATGAAGATGATGAAGATGATGAAAAAATTGAAAGAATAATTAATAAAAAGACAGATAATAAAATCTGACCTACCACAGAAACAATAAGACTAATTTTATGGTTAATTTTATCGGATAAATGACCAAATATCGCCGGCATTATTACATATGTCATTCCATATGCGGCCAATATTAATCCAATTTGAGATGGCGAAAAACCATAACTCACTCCAATAACGACAAAAAGAAAGTTTAATATGGAATTTGAATAATCTCCAATAAATGGCAAAATAAAAACCATTTTCTGCTTTCTTTTTTGTTCCACACAAATCTTAGTACTCATTAATTATTAAATTTAATACGCCATTTATCATAATATAAAAAATGAAAAGTAAAAGAATTTAAGAAAATCTATCCAATTTAATATTATAATTATTATGGAACCTATTACCAATTATTATTACTAAAAATTAAAAGCGGAGAAATCGATGGCAGACTATGTATTGAAAATATGCTTACTCGGTGATGGAAATGTCGGAAAAACTTCTATCGTTTACCGATATATTGAAAACCGTTTTAGTCGTGACTTCAAATCCACCTTAGGGGTTAACCTTCTTAAAAAAAAGGTGATTTTGACTGAAGGTGATAATGCAGGCAAAATATGTTCTATCCAAATTTGGGATCTTGGTGGGCAGAATGCTTATCGAAAATTGCGCAAGTTATATCTGGAAGGATCTCAAGGTGCACTGGTTGTATTTGATGTTACTTCTCAGGCTAGTTTTGATCATTTAGCCGATTGGATTGAATCGCTTATAGAAATACGTGGAAAAGACGTTCCGATGATTTTAATTGGAAATAAAATTGATTTAGAATCTAATCGGGTTATAACTGAACAGCAAGCCCGAAAATATGCTGATAAATATGGGATGAAAGTGAAGTTTACATCGGCAGCAACGGGTGAAAAGGTCGAAGCTGCGTTTATAGAACTGATTCAACATATTGTTGATACGATTTAATTTTGCATTCTTTTTCTTTTAATTTTGACTTTCATGTTTTAAAAAAATTCCAAAAATCCTTTTTTTGAAAATCAAACTAAAAATTCTTAAGAAGAACAAACTAAGTTTTATTTGTTGATAGGTATTTACTATATTGAGATCGACACTAAGTTAAAATATCATTTTTGTAATTTCTCAGACAAAAATGGCAATCCACAAAATAACAATTAACGTGAAAAAACATGGCAGAAAATGAATTCTCAAGCGATTTTATCTTCAAAATCTGTGTTATCGGCGACCCAGCAACTGGAAAAACCTCTTTAATCAAGAGATTTACGCAAGGTTCTTTCAATAGAGATTACATTAAAACACTCGGTGCGCAGTTCTCAAAGTTCGAAAAAATCATGGAATTTGATGGAAAACACATTCGGGCCCGTCTCTTTTTCTGGGATATTGCTGGGCAAAGTGAGTTCAAGTTTATGAGACCGACATTTTATAACGGCGCCAAAGCGACCATTGTTGTCTATGATTTAACACGAAAAGAAACATTTGATAATATTCGTTCATGGATAAAAGACATCTTTCAATATTGTGGAAATCTACCTACCGTGTGCTTTGGTAATAAAACGGATTTAATCAATGAAGCAGAGCATGATAATAGTGAAGCAAAAAACCTTGCAAAGGAATTAGATTTCATGGGTTATCATATGACTTCTGCAAAAACAGGAAAACATGTGCAAGATGCTTTTAATGCAATAATTGACATATTGGTTAAGAAAGCTTTAGCTGAAGGTTAAAACATAACCAAATTTAAATTATATTAGAGATAATACGATTAACGTAGAGCAACATTAAAAACTATAAATAAAAAGGGGACAATAATTAAAATGGTGTATCCATTAATCTATTTTTTCTCAAGTCCATATTGTGCGCCTTGTAAGACTATCGAAAAGATGCTTGGCGAGGTAAATATTAGTCTTTTTGGTAATAAATTAAGGATAAAAAAAGTTGACATTGCAAAAGAGCTCGAAATAGCACGAAAATTTAAAATACTTAGTGTCCCCACTATAATAATTGGAGATCAAAGATTATCTGTGATCATTGATAAAAATGAATTAACTGACGCAATTTTGCAAGGATTCTTATCTTCGGTGTCATATGGCGAGGATGAATAAGTAAATAAAAGATTAAAAACAAAAAACAAAAATTATATAAGAAAACGGAAGGAGTGTTAATAAAATAAAAGGTTAAGGAAAAGAAAATGAATAGGATTTTACTTGAACAGATGTTACAAACAATGAGATCTTTCCTGATAAAAGGGAAAAACATTGGTGATTTAAAAATTGGGGCGCTTTATGCTCTAGGGAATCAATTAGATGCCTTTTATTATTTCGGTGGTCATGAATTGGGTTCTACAATAGAAAGTGGAGGGGTTCCAATAGTAGATACTTCAATTTTGATTGAAACATTAAAAAAATATTCAGAAAAATATCATTTAGGCAAAATGATAATCGACGAATACAATGATGAGCATATTACCTTTGATCTGGAAGATTGTCCCACATGTAAGGATATAGATGTTCCATCAACTGAGATTTCACAAGGATTTTGTTCTTTTGAGGCGGGTTTATTTGCAGGTTTAGTTGAGAAAATC
>JAUWOE010000092.1 GCA_030612265.1 Promethearchaeum sp. | reverse complement strand
ATGACGTCGATGCAGACCATTCAATAGAAGTTTATTTCAAATCAGATCCCGATTAAAAAACATTTAGTATTGATGCATCTAGCGGTCCAAACGGAGATATTGATCCCAGTGGCGTGACGGAGGTTGGCGAAGGGGAAGATATTACATTTACATTCGATCCTGATGAGGGTTATATGGTTGATTATGTACTTGTCGATGATGTTGATATAGGTGATCCATCTAAATACAGTTTTAATGACGTCGATGAAGACCATTCGATAGAAGTTTTTTTCAAAGAAGATCCTGATTATGATCCAGGTGATGATCCAGACGAACCCTTTATCTCAGGTTATTCAACGTACCTACTAATTTTAGTTATGGGTGTGTCTGTATTCGTAAGTGCACGTTTTATTCGCCGACGCAGAATGAGTTAATCGAGAAATATTCGGATTAACTCCTATTTTTTTTATTTTATTTATTATTGTTTGTTTTCTTATTTAGTTTATTTACATTCCTATTGAAAAAATGTTTAAATTAATCTTATATTCTATTTTCACATCTATAGCAACATTTATCTCCTAGAATTCCATGCCACATGTGATGTTCACCATATGTTAGAGAATCTGCTCCTATTTTATCACGAATCATATCCGTAGTCATTTCATTTGCGATTAATTTATCTTTTCCTTCAGATGTATATGGGCATGCATATCTTTTTTCAGGATATCCGGCAACTACATGTATTTTCGATGGTCTTGCTTTTTCCCTAACAAATTCGACGATTATTTTCATTGTTGTCCCTCTAACGATACTATCATCAACTAAAATAATTTCTTTATCTCTCATTTGGATAACACTTGGAATATGTTTAATCAAAACTTCTTGATCGCGATCTTCCTGGTAATCAAGAATAAATGATTTTAAGGAATATTTATTTTTATAAAGTCCCGGAATAAAAGGAAGCTTTGAGCCTTCACAAACTCCTACACCATACCAATTTCCTGAATCAAGAACAGGGACAACAATGCAATCCTCTGGATTCCCCCCTGCTTTTCGAATATTATCAAATATTTTTGGAACTAATTGTTTACCAATTTGTTTTCGTACGTCACCAGCTTCATTATTATACATGACAGTAGAAGGACGAGCAAAATATGCCCATTCAAAAGAACACATTTTTTTTGAGGTATTGAATGTATCTTTATGGAATGTTCCATCCCGATTAAATTCATAAATCTCACCTGGTTTAATATCATGCCAATGTTCACTAAAATTCTGACTATCCATTCCTTTTAGAAAACTCCAAGGACCAGCACTTTCACTAGCAAAATAGACCGCTTCTGAATTGCAGACATATCCAAGGGGTTTTCCATTACCCAAAGCTACAATCCCGCTAGGAGTTAATGCTAAAGCTGAAAACATCCCTTTTATCTCTGGAGCCTCATCGAAACCCAACACACATCTCTTCATTGCTTCTGATCCCGTAGAAGATTGTAAGAAATGATAATGGAATAATTTGGAAAAAATTTCGACCTCACTGCTTTCTTTCTTAAAGGGTATTTTTTGTTTTACTAAAAATCGTTTTATCTCCTCACTATTTTCCAAATAACCATCTTTTCCTACAGATACCATTTTATATCTATATGGGAGTGAAGCACTTTTATATACATGATCATTACTAACTGCTCCTATTCCAGATTCCCCATATAAATCTAAAATTACTTTATTATCGAAAAGTTCTCGAACTATTCCATCCCCTTTTCGTTCTGCATAAATATAACGAGAAGAATCAATATTCTCCAAAGTAATATACTTGACTCCATTACTATAATAGTAGACTTTATTGCTTGGATTTTTCATTTGAGTACAAGCCTTTGCAGAAGCTTGCCCACGATTTTGCAATCCGAATAATAGGTAATATAACTCCTTTGAAATTCCGTGTAGCTCGTTTTCACTATTGAATTTAATAATTCCACCTAATCCAGCCATACTAGATATTATCTTTTTTAATTAAAAAACGAAAATCTTAATCTGTTGATAATATGCTAATTGTACCTTTTTTAGTACTTTTTTTATCTGAATTTAAATATTAACATGATTTAAATAGCCAAGATATGTATTTTCCATCAACATGGCAATAGTCATCGGACCTATTCCTCCTGGAACCGGCGTAATTGCTTTAGTTTTTGATTTTACGGCTTCAAAATCGACATCACCAACCAATTTACCCTCTTTATTATAGTTAATTCCAGCATCCAGAATTACAACCCCCTTTTTTATCCTTTCTGGTGTTATAAAATTAACTCGTCCAACTCCGGTAGCGATGATATCTGCACGTTTTAAATGGAAGTCTAAATCTCGAGTATGGCTATGGCAAATTGTCACCGTAGCATGTCTTTTGATAAACATCATAGCCAATGGTTTTCCGATTACAGGAGTTCGGTTAATAATGACAACTTCTTCACCATCTATATTGATCCCGTATTCTTCAAGTAATCTTATCATCCCTTTTGGTGTAGATGCTCCATATTTCTCATTTCCAAGCATATTTAATCCGATACTATTTGGATGAAATCCATCAACATCTTTATCAGGTGAAATTAGAGCCATAACTTTGGATTCATATTTTCTTAATTTTTCAGGAAGAGGCATTTGAACTAAAATACCATCCACTTTAGGATCCTTATTTAAATTTTTTATTTCTTGGAATAAATCATCAATCTTAATATCAAACGTAAAATTTTTTTTAATTGCTGTAATCCCTATTCTTTCACAAGTCTTATTTTTAATATTAACGTATACTTTACTGGCTGGATCTTCTCCAACTAGGATAGTTGCCAAGCAAGGTTGACGACCATACTTTTCAGTAGCAGTTTTGATTCTTTCTTTCAAATTGTCTGTGATTTTTTTTGATAAAGATCTCCCGTTGAGGATAATTGGATCCATAAAAAGGTAAAATTAAAAGAAATATAAGTAATTATTGAAATTTAATGAAGAATCGAAAGCTTAGAATTCTCTATATAAATGATATTCATAGTAGATTTGAAGAATTAGCAAAAATTGCAACAGCAATTGAGAAATACAAAGATCAAAATTCCATTTTACTCGATGCCGGAGATAATGCGGATTTTATGAGAATTGAAACTGAAGGTACTCAAGGTGAAATCAGTTCAGCAATATTAAATGAAATTGGATTTCATGCGCGCATATTTGGAAATAATGAGGGTTTTTCTGGTATAGAGAATGGAAAACATATAGCAGAAAGTTCACAATGTGAAGTGTTAACATGCAATATATATGATATCGAAGGTAATAAATTGAATTTTCTAAAAGATGCAGCAATCTTGGTAATTAATGAAGTAAAAATACTCCTTATTGGTGTAACTGCAAGTTCTCCATCCTATAATGGATTTTATAATTTATTTAATATGACAACAAAGGATCCTATCGATGAAATTAATCGGGTTCTTTCCAACTATAAAAAGCAAGAATTTAATCTTATAATTCTAATTTCACATCTAGGATTAAAATTTGATAAAAACATCGCAAATGAATTTCCTTGTATTGACATTATTATTGGGGGTCACTCACATGATGTTCTGAAAGAACCTGCTTTGCTAAATAATACCATAATTTGTCAAGCAGGAAAATATGGCGAATACCTTGGAATTTTAGATATTGAATTGGATGATAATCTACACATAAAAAATATTAAAGGATCACTTATTTCAAGTAAAAATTTCCCTCCAGATCCAAAAATTGTTGAAATAATTAATAAGTTTTCAAAAAAAGCCGAAGAAAATATGTCGAAACCTCTTTTCTACTTAAAAAAAGCACTTCCTCATTCTCTAACAGATGAAAATCCTCTATCAAATTTCTTAGCAGATTCTTTAAGAGATATTTTTCACACCGAAATTGGAATTATCAACAGCGGAATTTTAAATAATGGTTTGGAAAAGGGTTTTATTTCAAAACTCCTCCTTCATAAAACTAGCCCTTCCCCGTTAAATCCAACATATTTTGAACTGAAAGGAATAGATATTAGGAAATCACTAGAAAATTCATTGATTAAAGAAATTCAAATGCAAAGCGGTAGTGGAGCGGGATTTAGAGGGAAATATCTGGGAAACATTGCTGTATCCAATAATGTTAGAATATATCTGGATTCTAAAACTGAAAACACTTTAAGGATCAATTCGGTAACTATTGATGATGAACCATTAGATGAAGAAAAATGGTATTCAGTCGCTTCTTCAGATTATTTAGAGCGTGGATCGGGGTATCTTGAAATGGGAAATAATAGGAATGGAAGATACGACCCTGATTTTATTCGTGATGTTTTACGTAAATATCTGCCAAAAGAAGAGTTAATTAAAAAGGCTTTTCTAACGAGATTTATCGAAAAAGAAAAAAGAATAATGAATAATGAATAATGAATAATGAATAATGAAAAATATAAATGAAAAATAAAAATGATTGAAAAAAATTTTTTAAATTCGATTTTTATATCTGTAAATACCATATCCTGCTAGTGCGGCTAACCCCAAACTACCAACAACAATTGCAGCAATTAACCAACCACTTGTGGATAAGTCCCAAATTTCTTCATTCATTAAATCTCTACTTTTATCACCAAAAGCGCTATCTTCAAAGATCAGAATCGATCTAACTGCATAATAAGATAATTTTGCAGAAGAGTATCCTATGCCCGAGACACTGGGAACATCATTAAATCCATAATCATAAGGGCTTTGACGGGATAAGATCCAGTTAAGAGTTGTTTCATTATTCAATTTTGAAGAATTTAAGGTATTTTGGATGCTAACACAATAATATGTCATCATTAATGAGCTGGATGAAGACGAATCGGGAGCAAGTGAATATCCTCCATAGTGGGATTCAAAAACAGGATCATCACAGTAGAAATTCTCTATAAAATCGCTTAATTCTTCTTCATAATTAAATAGATTCAAATTTTCAAGTCTAATCAAGGTTTGAATTGCAAAATATGAATCAATAGGATTTGCTTCCCCACCAGGAATTCCCGCAAAAGCATTATTCTCGCTATCCCAGCAAGCTAATACAAAGGCAGCTATTTCAGTTTTATTAATCGAAGTGATATTTACTGAAGATGAAATGTTGTTTGCTAGGTAAAGAAATTCAAGCGCGAAATAAGTATCACTTAAAGTCGGTATAGGACTATTTCCTCCATTATATCCACTACTAGTTTCATTGTAATAATCGTTCATTTGTGTTACTGCATCATTAACAGTTGATGTTTCGTTGGCTGTAGCATTTAAATAAACTGAGCCTTCCAAAGCATAGTAAGCATCTGGGATACTTTTTTCTGTGGTTGTTGTTGATATAAAATTATTTAAACGGTCTATAAACCAAAATCCTGCTTTAGGTTTATCAATTTTTGCCAATGTTGGGTCGATTTCATACAGAATGAATAAATTTGCAAGAGAGGTGAATTCTGTAATGGTATCTTCAGTTCCGTTATTATAATCTTTAAAACCGCCGCCCGTTTCTCCTTGGTTCCTTATACAGAATTCTTCGAGTAAATCTTTTCTTGAGGTTGCGACTGAATAATCTATTGAGATTGAGGATATTATGAATACTAATATGAACAAATAGGGTAAAATCTTATGTCGTTTCATTTTTCTAAAACCTTTTTCTAAAACCTTTTCCTTCTAAATTGAAGGAATTCAAATAATAAAAAAAATAGTCGTTCAAATATTAAAAAAATAGTGGTTCAAAAATCTACCTTCATTGATTAATAATTGAAAAAAAATCAACTTTAACAGAATCAGGATTAGCATCGAAATCTACTTTATTAACTAGAAATGACTTGAAACTTGGTAAAGAGCCTAAAATTGATGCACCTTTGAAAGCAGCATAAAAACGATCATCATGTAAAACAATTTGAACAATATCGTCTGATTTTGGTTCGTTAATTTTTAATTTTTCAATAACTGGAGGCTTTAGCTCAATTTCGTCTAAATCTTCAAAACCTCCGTATTCGCTTTCCACTGCTAATGCTAACTCTTTCAATTCTTTTTCAGAAACTGAGGTTTTCTTAATCAATTTCCTTTCCTTGCGATCTAATTTTTCTTCATGGATAATGGTTTTTAACTGATAATTGCAATAAGGACAGACTGAGCTCATTCCATCTAATTTTTGAAAACATTTAGTGCACATTGTAGGATATGATTTCTGAGTTGCTCCCATAATTTCGATTTGTTTCTGAGAAATTTCTGTACCACATAATGGGCAAAATTCACAATCTTTTTCCAAAAGTTCTCCGCATCTGGAGCAATTTTCCGCTTTTCTATCTTTTCCAATAATTTGAACCATTGATTTCGAATCTTCCTCGGGAATTATATTTCCATTAACTAGTTCTGGAACAAGAATGTTAGCTTTGTCTTCTACCAAGGGTGGTAATTCTCCCAGTTCAAATAAATTTTTCTTAATTTCAGCTTCCAACCTATTCTTCAATCCACTAATATAGGAAGTTCCTCCTGATAATACAATCTTTTTTAGCAATGGTCTCCAATAATTTCGATCAGTCTCCCGAATAGAATTAATGATTGCACTTTGCAAGCTTTTTCCGCTGATACCGACTAAAATTGGATTAAATATGATTTCACTTGCCATAATTATGAAATTCGCACTTAATTCTAGATTTTCTCCATCAGGAAGTACATATTTTGTATTATAAAAAGGATCTTGCGAGGCTTTATTTGGATCCATAGCAATTTTTAATGTTTTTTCTTTAATGTCTTGGATAATCTCCCTTTTTTGAAAAATACCGTATTGGGTTAGAAGTTTTTCTAAATAATCCTCAATATCCATGCCTGCTAAATTAAGCTTTTGAACGCTTGGACCAAAAATTCGGCCATTCATCACAGGGCAAACAGAACATAATCCACAACCTATCTCTATCGATAATCCCGTTGTTTCACCTACGGAAAATACTGCTGTTGTTGCGGAATCGATTATTGCAACGGATTTAACTTGGTGGGTTTCAAATAAAACTCTTGCAAAATACTGGTAAGTTTCGGGGTTTGTCATTGGGGGGACTAAATAAATGACATTACATTTTTTAGCGTCTACTCGTAATGTGTTATAAAATATATGATTTAAAATGGCATAATAATTATCCCAATTCGTAACCGCCCCGCGTTTTATTGGATGAGACAATTTGAGTACTCCACGCATTTTAGTAGTATCTTCCCCAACGTAAATCTCTTGGGCGTTTACACCTGTCAACATAGCTTGCCTATACTTTGGTTTCCCAACCACAGTTGGAAACATAACCGGTTTTTCATCACCCGCGAAACCGACTTTAGTATTACCCTCGCCAATGTCAATAACAATAGTGTATTCTTCTTCCGGTGATGAATCTTCTATTTTAGTTATCCCACTATTCAAAAAAATCCCCTATAGATAATTTATAATTTTTTTCGTTAAAATGTTTCTTGTAAATGTTTTTTTGCAAATTCTTCATTAATTTTACTGATTACCTTATTAAGTTGCCTTTCAGCAATTTCAAATAGCGAAACCAAATGAATACCCCATGGAGTAACCGAAACTTCCCCACCACCACCTTTACCCCCTCTGTGGCTAATAACGATTGCTTTACCGGTTTTTTCTGAAATATTTTTTATCTTTTTCCAAGCATATTTATAAGAATAGTTGCAAGCGTGTGCAGATTTGGTTAAATTTTTAAATTCGATTAGGTTTTTTATTAATTTCACATCGCCTGGACCAAGCGTAAAATCATTTGTTCCTTTAATCCAAAATTTGCATCCAACTTCATAGTTTTGATTTTGATCATGATCATCTGGTTCTTGCATATAATCGATTTGTGTCTAAACTAAAAAAAATTTGTTATTTTAGATTATTTTGAAGGAGTTTTTTATTAATACCAATAAATTTCTTGCCAAATCCCTTTATTTGTGAAATTTTATTTGGATCATGGAGAATAGCATTAATAATTTCCTGAGGAGTATTGAAAACCTTCAGAAGGGCTTTTGCTTTTTTAGTTCCACATTGGAGTAGCCCTTCAATAAAAAAAACTTGGAAATCTGAAAGATACTTTGATTTTCGTTTGATTCTACTTAATATTGGTGGAATATCTTCAATTTGTTCCCTTTTTGCTATGCTTTTTATACATAATGCAGTTTCTGATGGATTTCTTGTGGGGATTATCCCGTTAAATGTCGATTCTGAGTTAAGAATTTGATTAAACAATATCTTTTGAACTAATTCTCTCTTTTTTACACCCAATCTGTTGAAATTTTCATAAATAATTACTCCATTCGGTATTAGATTAAAAAATTCCTCAATATTTTTATCCATATTTGATAATAAAGATTTCCCATCTAAGTTTTTTGATTTTAAGATTAAAACACCGCCATTAGGTGGAATTTGGATTATATTTTTGCCCAACTCTCTTTTTTCTACATAAAAATCGAGTTTTTCCAATTGTTCTATCAAATTCTGGAACTTTTCATACGAGTCTTCGTCAATAATTGCGTGTAATTTAGCCGAATTCAGATTATCATTCATCCTCAAAAATGATTTTAATTATACAGCAAATAAATGTTTAGGGTGCAATTTTTTAATGAACATAAAAATCTCTGATTCGCTTCCTAAAATAATCATTGATGAGAGAGAACGGGGGGAAATTAGAAATGCTTTTGATAATTTACCATGTGATATAAGTATCGAAACACTTGATTTCGGTGATTACATTGTATCTTCAAGGTGTGCAATCGAACGAAAAAGGGGCGATGATCTTGTTTCTTCAATTTTTGATACAAGGTTTTTTCAACAGCTATCCAAATTAAAGAACGTTTTTCAATTCCCAATATTGATTATAGAATCCCTAGAAAAAACATTTTCCAGGAAATTTGTGAAGGAAAGTTCGATCTACGGGGCTTTAGTATACGCGACCTATAAAATGAATATTCCTATTATTTCAACAAAAGACGCCCTTGAAACTGCTAAAGTTATAGTTGAAATTGCAAAACTAGAACAATCAAAGGATTATTATCCCGATATTATTCCTAAAATTGATAAAGAATCCTTAAGTGAGAAAATTACAGCTGAAGACCAAAAATATTTCCTTGAAGGATTAATAGATGTTGGAGATAAGAAAGCGCAGCGATTTCTGGATGTTTTAGGTAATCCTCTATTTGCTCTTCATGCTATATCGGAAGCTAAGGTAATTTATACAAAAAATGGAAAACCAAAGAAAATAACAGGAATTATAGAAGGATTTAAAGGAATCGGGAGTAAATTTATTTTAAGAAATCAAAAACTCTTGAATTTTTCATATTCCCAAGCATTAAAATTGAAAACCAAAATAAGAGAATAAACTGGTGAGTCAAAATAGAAGCAGAACCTGATCCTGATCCTGAACCTAAATCTCAAATTGATATGATAAAAAGCTTGATAATCCCGATTTTGGTAATAATTTTAAGTTCTATTTTTTATTTTGTTGATCAATTAAAACCAAATTGGATTGGGATAAACCCATATCCGAAAATTAATAGTGGATTCGGATTTTATATTGAAACTGTTTTTTTTTTAGGGGGGATAATATCCTTAATCCTAATCGCTGAGGGTATAATAAGCATTGTAAATAGAAAACAAATACATGATGTTTCTTCACTTTCATTTATTATTACTATAAGGCGTATGGATCGCTATTCTCTATTTGTTACATACCCCTTAACTTTGCTTTGTGAAGAACTTCTCTTTAGAGGCGTAATTTTTAATTTACTATTTGAAAGTACATCAATTTTTAACGCAATTTTCCTTTCTGCAGGAATTTTTGGTTTATACCATATTCACATCTTAATTGCTTATAGAAATCCAGTAATCACATTAGTTTATATCATCTATAGTTTTTTACTTGGGTTACTACTGGGAAGGGTCGTGTTATACTTTGGAATTTTAGCGTGTTGGGCAATTCATCTTATATTAATTTCTTATGTTTACATTCGATTGAATTCATTGTTATTAGGAAAAGAAGATAGGAAATAAAAACAAAAATTTAAAAAATCTCTTTGACTTCACATTTCTTTCTTTTTCTTCTTATATAGATCAATGATTACTAGAAAAATATACCAAATTACTGCAGAAATTAAAATAAAGATATGATATTCCCGAAATACTGTGTTTATACCAAGAGATTCTTGTGAGTTGATAAACAATAATTGAAAAGTCAAATTTATTAAAAATAACATGAATATTAATCCAAAATGGACTCCTTTTACATCAAAATCTTTCTTCATAAGAAGATATATTCCTACAAGATGTGGAAGGTGGTTCAACCAATAGAATGTATCTAAATAATTAATATATGGCACGGGATTAATTATATGCATAAATGAAGAGCCAACTTGAAAAACAAATAGAAATGAATATAAGCCATTCAATATTGGTTTTTCAAATTTATAAATAAGAACAATTGCTCCAAGTAGTCCTGCATAATGCGAAATCCATAATGCTTCATAAGGATTTCTGCTAATTATGGCTCCAGTTAAGCAAACTAAGTTAATTGGAATTAAAACAATTCCAAATATTACCCATCCATTCTTTTTTAGCCATTCAATGTTCATATTATTCTCAACTATTCACAACTATTCACAAATATTCTTTAAGTTCGTTTCGTTTTAAATTTTCATGGTCGAATATGTCTTTGGTATAATTTTTTCGGTTTTTGCAGGAATATGCTTTAATCTGGTCCCTGTTATGCAAAAAGAAGCTTTATCAAATATGAAACATGAGGTTTCATTTTCAAATATGAAATATTCCCTAAAAACCATGTTCAGGGACAGAAAATGGGTTTTTGGTTTAATTGTAGGATTATTAGGTGTGATTCCGTTTATAATAGCAATGAGCTGGGTTGGGATTAGTGTTGTTCAACCCGTTATGAACATTGGCATGATAGTTTTAGTTATATTTAGCGAAAAGAAACTTGATGAGAAATTAAATATATGGTCAAAATTATCCATTGGGCTTATGATTGCAATGCCATTTCTTATTTGGTTAGCAGATTTATCAAATGCTCAATGTAATATCACAGAAACATCAACCAGAAATAAAATATTTATCGTTACAGGTATTATATTAATTTTAATTTTAGGATGCTCAATTCTTGCTAAAAAATACTCCATCTTTCTTACTGGCGTAATTGGTCTATTTTATGCATTAGGTGCTTATTATATGCAAGCTTATATGTCTATGATTGCAATCTCGGGTTATGATTTTATCCAAGATTTAGATCTAATCATCAAACGAGCATTTACAGATCCAAATATAATAATGGCAAATGTATTTTTTGTTGCTCTACTTATTTTTAACGGTTTGGCTGCATACACACTTCAAATTGGACTCCAAAAATTGCCCGCTTCAAAATGTAATCCAATTCAACAGACTATTAATAACATCGTTTCTATCCTTAGTGGAATTCTTATATTTGAGCAAGATATTAATAATATATTCTTTTATGGTGTTGGGGTCGCTTTTGGTTTATTTTCTATTTTTATGCTCGGAAGTTATCAAATATCACATACTTCAAATCTTAAAACGCTTTTAGATGAAAAATAAGAATAAGATGTTATTTTGAGTAGTCTAACTCCTTTTTCCATCAAGACGGAAAATAATATGCATAATATGTATAATATGTATAAATAATAGAATTGGAAAAAAGACGAAAAAAAAACGGAACATTAAAAGAATTCAAATTTAAGATCCGACTTCACTCAATATCATAGGAATTAAACGTCTAAAGTTCGACGACTCCAATAAACCATCATTTGGATCTGAAGGACTAACGATATTCAAGATTGCTACATCTGCTCCGTTAAAATAAGCGCTGCGAACGCGATCAAGAGTTAAACCTCCCGCAACAGATATTTTTGTGTCAAACTTCGACCTAACCTTAGCAATATCCTTATATCGAATTATATTCCTGGTATTGGATTCCTCATCTCGTCCCTTATGAATTACAATAAAGTCCGGCGGGATCTTCATTTTCATTATGGTTTTTAATGGATTTATTACACCGAGCATATCTACTTGGGAATATATGTTTAATCTCGTGCATGTCTCACAGAATATATTCAACGTCTCGATTGGTGAAGATCCCATGACGGTAACAGCACTTGCGCCTGAATTTGCTGCAAATATTACTTCTTCTCGCGCACCATCAGTGATCTTTAAATCTGCTAGAACAATACCTCTCCACATCCTTCTTATTAAGCGGACTCCTGCCATTCCCTCGCGCTTAATAAACGGTGTTCCGGCTTCTATAATTATGCGTTCATCATACCGTATCTGAGGCAGAATTCTTCTAACCTGCATGATTGAACCATTAAAGGCTATTTGAACATAGCGCAAATTGGGATTTAAACTCAATAGTTTACCCCCTTTTCCTTTATGGTTTTAGCGTTTTTATTAAATCATCAACTTTCCCCAACCCGCTCGGCATAAAGATAACAACTTTCTCAGATGGATCCTTGCTAATATCACGAATTGTTTGCAATGTCCGAAGTTGCAGTGCTATTGGTTCCGTAGACATTAATGCGGCTGCTTCTGTAAGTCTTTTAGCGGCTTGGAATTCACCTTCTGCCTTGATAATAGCGGCACGTTTATCTCTTTCTGCTTCTGCTTGTTTGGCAAATGCACGTTTCATCTCTGAGGGAAGTTCCATCTCTTGAATCTTAATTCCTTTGATATCAATGCCCCAGTCAGATGTTTCTGCGTCGACAATTTTTCTGATGTCTTGAGCTATTTTGTCGCGTTCACCGAGAACCTCGTCCAGCTCCATTGTGCCGAATGTATCTCTGAGCGCGGCTTGTGTGTATTGTCGCACTGCGTAAACGTAATTTTCGATTTTAATCACAGCGTCTTCTGGATTTTCGACCTTAAAATAAACGACAGTGTTGGCTAGTACGGGTATGTTATCTTTAGTCATTACTTCCTGTCGAGGGATGTCTTGCGTTATAATCCTGAGATCTACTTTTGTAGCGGTTTCGATCAGTGGCCAGATGAAAACGATGCCCGGACCGATGGTTCTAGAGTAGCGGCCGAGTGTGAAGATAACGAGTCGTTCATATTCAAGGGCGATTTTGAGCCCTGAGGCGAGAATACAGCAGGCGATAACAACAACAATTCCGAGTATCACCCACACAGCAGTTAAACCTTGCATTAACATAATTTTTACACCTTTTTTATAGAAAGGATGAATTTTCATTGGTAATAATCAAATAATAATCTTTTCTTACAAAAAGCCCATCTTGAGTAACATGTGTGAAAAAAAGGAATTAAATAATAGCCATTAGGAACATGGAGGCATATAGTTAATTAATAAAATCATGTGTTTCATATGGTTGTGATTTTTTTTAACTAGCTAAAATTGAGCAAATTAATATTATCTGTCTTATTCACTATTAACATGAAAAAAAGTGCTCTGATTAATGCGATGGAACCTTTTGGGTTAGCTTTAACTGATTATTATTACAATCGCAAAAAAGTGGGGAAATTAATTATGCATAGGGATGATGGATTAAAGGAAGAGCATCCCGTGGAGTATTATTTTCGCGAGCCATCAGATTTTTCACCGATGGAAAAAGAAGCATTAAAAATTTGTAAAGGTAAAGTTTTGGATATTGGGGCGGGAGTCGGCCCTGACAGTCTTGAACTTCAAAAATTGGGATTGAGAGTATATTCTATTGATGTTTCACAACATGCATGCAAAATTATGGGAAAAAGGGGGCTGAAAAATGTTGAATGTATGTCTTTTTATGAATTTACTGATATACACGAAGGAAAATTTGATACAATTCTTCTATTAGGGCGTTCTATCGGGTTTGTTGAAACTCTAAATGGATTAAAGAAATTCTTAAATTATTGTAAATCTCTACTAAACCAAAATGGCAATATTATCTTTGATAGCTCCGATCTTCGCACAACCACGAAACCTATTCATCTTAAATATCAGAAAAAAAACCAAGATGAAGGGCGGTATCTTGGAGAAATTCGATTACGAATGGAATATCAAGGTCTAATAGGCGATTATTTTCAGATACT